>NZ_JBYIQP010000033.1:0-63817 GCF_057707665.1 Actinacidiphila sp. bgisy167
GTTGCACAGCGTCCCGGATCCGAGCGGCAACGGGCCGGTCCGTGGCGTGTTGCACCCGGAGTATCGAAGCCCGAGTCCCCACGAGGGCCGTGTTTCCCCTGGCGCCGCGTGTCACATACTGAGGCGGCTGGCAGGTGAACGCACGTCATAGAAGCGTCAGTAGGAAGTTGCGCCGCATCAACGCGCCGACAAATAAATGGTTTCCGTGCCATGAGACATGCCAGTCTGCAAGGCCGCACATCGCGTGCACAATGGCGCAGGAAGTGCCGGGAAACCGCGGGTAGGAGCGGGCACACCGGCTGAACGCCTTGTGGCCCCGACCGAGGCGACTGCCCTGGTCAGGGCCCCGGTGGCAGACGAGTCGAGCTGTACGCCGGGTTCTGTTCCGCTCGGGGAGCGATCACGCTCTGACCTGCATGTTTATGGGAGTCCGGCGGCTGTTCCGGCCCTCTGGGACTTCTCAGGGACTTTCAGTCGAGATCCGTGAGCCACGCCTCGATCGCGGACAGTCCCCGCGCGCCGGCCTGCGGCATGAAGTGAGTGTACGTCCGGAGCGTGAACGCCGGATCGGAGTGCCCCAGCCACTTCGCGAGCGAGACGATCGACTCACCGGCTTCGAGCATCACCGAGGCGTACGTGTGACGCAAGACGTGGAAGCCGTGCTCGCGACTCGGCTCCCAAACCCGCGACGGCTTCTCGCCCGGCTGCCGCTCGGGCAGCGGCGGGATGACTCCCACTGCGGCGAGCGCGGGCTTCCATGCCTTGGTGTTCCAGGTGGTGCGGTTGATCGCGCCGCGCCGCCCGGTGTAGACGAGCAGCGGGACAGTCACCTTGCGTCGGTCCTCGCGTGTGAGGTCGGGTTCCTCGGGGTCCAGCCACGGCAGGGTGACGTCGATCGGTTCGAAGCGTTCCTGGTGGGTGAGGAGCCGCTTCGCGAGCACCTTCGGCAAAGGCACGTCGCGCTCCTTGCCGCCTTTGGGCGGGCCGAAGTACAGCTGCGACTTATACATGAGGATCTGCCGCTCTATGTGCACGAAGTCGCCATGGATGTCACCCGGGCTGAAGCCGAACACCTCACCCTGCCGAAGGCCGCATCCGACGCCGAGGTCGAGCATGATCCGGTAGCGGTCGGCCAGTGCCCCCCGTACGGCGTCGACGCGATCCTGTTCCCAGGCGCGAGCCTTGCGCTCCGGCTTCTTCGGCGGCTTGATCGAGCTGTTGCCCTTGCACGGGTTGCGGTACAACCGCTTGTCCTCGACCGCGGCCTGCATGATCGCCTTGAGGTACACCCAGGCGACATAGGCCGTGCTCGACGCGACCGCCCTCTGTACGTCGGCCGACCACTTGCGCAGCTCCGCGACGCCGATGTCCCTGAGCGCCAGGTCTCCGAGCTGCGGCAGCACCTGCCCCCAGATCCGGTGCCTCATGCTTTCCAGCGTCTGAGCAGGGTGCACCTGGGAGGGCCACCAGTGCTTCTCAACGTACTCACGAAGGCTGATCGCACCGTCCCGCGCGTCGACGAAATCCCCTCGACGTGTGTCGGTCTGTGCCTCGGCCAGCCACGCCTTGGCGTCCGCGACCGTGTCGAATGAACGGTCACGGACGCCCGGTATCCCCTTCACGCGGTAGCGCGTGCACTTGCCCCATAGGGCGGTGCGCTCGCGCTTGCCCGTCTCCTTGTTCGGCCGCTTCTTGAGCCACCGGTCTTCGATGTAACCCGCCATACTCGTCTTACCCTCGGCCTCGCCTTGCTTCTCTCGGCGCGATCTGCGTCGCGATCAGACACACAGACGATCTCCGCGTGCATGAAATTCCGAGTGCTGCTGAACTCCTCAGACCCGTTTTCCCAGGTCAGGCAGCCCGGCGACGCTCACGCTGCCGCGGGGCCTTGTTCAGCGGGTTGAGGGCTGGGTTCGAACGCGAGTCCGCCTGCTGCTGTTCACTGAGCCACGCATCGAGCAGATCCCTGCGGTACATGACCCTCCCGCCGGGCCCCATCCGGAAGCTGGGCGGCCCTTGCCGGCGGTGGCGCCAGACGTAGAGGGTGTTCACCGAGATGCCCATGTACTTTGCGGCGTTCTGAACGTTCAAGAAGGCAGCCTCGATGGCGGGCTTTGGCTGGTTACGCATCGCGTCTCTCCGGGTAGGGCCGCCGAAGCAGCAGACGTTCCGTGCTCACGCCCATCTGCAGGCGAAGTTGAACGGATCGCCGCTGACGAGCAGCATCAGAATCCGGAGAACCAGCGGTTTGGTGTGGCTGCCCCAGTCGTGATAATGCAAAGCCCTGCGGTGTTGTCAGCTTTGGGCAGCACCAACAAGGGCGTGGCCACTGCGAACGACGGCGATATTCCCCGGCTGCGGCGCCGGAAAATTCCCCATGGGGATCCCGGCGCTGCGCCTGCGCGACCAAGGGGGCGTCGCTCGTCCCCGGCTCGCATGACAGCTGCCGGATCTTGCGGGTCGTGGTGGACTATCAAGGATGAGCGCAGCTCACCGCGGCAGCGGCTCCGAAGGCGTTCTTGACGGACCGCCGGACACGAGACACTGCCCAGGCAGGCGGGCCGCCCTCAGCCTCGCCACGCGTTCGACCACTTGCCTGGGGACAGTGGCGCCGCAGCTGGGGAATTACTCGGTCGTCGACAGCATCACCTACAACGCCCTGCTGGAAGCGTCTGAGCAGCGCACTCCTGAAGCATCAGGAGACGTCATCACCAGGCTGGTCGGTCTCGGTCTCGAAGCTGGGGCCGCGGTACTCCGGATGGTTTCGATCAACGGCACCGGCCACATGGAGCGGTACGGGATGGCGAGTGCGCGCGTCCCAAGCGAGCGACTGATGACACAGCGCCGCAGCCAGGGCAGCGAGATCCTTTGCCCTGTGCTCGCCCGGCTGGGGCACGGTGATCTGAGTCGCGGTAAAGCTGTGCCAATCCTTGCGCAGCAGCTTGTCCCTCAGGTCTTCAGGGATCGTGAAGCGGGTGTAAGTGCTGCCGTTGATGCCGGTCTGTCCGAAGCCGTCGTAGCTACGCGACTTCTGGGCGAAGTACCAGCTGGTCAGCCCTGTGGCTGTTGTCCGTTCGTGCAGCCAGTCGTCGGGGGCCTGTGGCCGCGCCGGGTCCCGCCGCCCCCGGGCGTCGGCGCGGTCGACCGGGGTCGGGACTTCGCCATACGACGTGTTGATGCTGACGACGGCTACCGAGCGGCCGTTGTCGTCAAGACCTTCACTGGGGAGTGTCGCTTCGCCGAACCGCGCATGCTGCAGTCCCGGCCAGATGGTTCGGCATGCTTCCGTGTCCACGAAGATGACGAGCGGTGTCTGTCCGGGCAGGATCCGCAGTGCGGCCTTGATGTGCTCACGGACCAACGCAGCGCCTTCCTTGTGACGGGCGTGCTGATCCACTCCGATCGGGCCTGTCCCGAAGGCAGCCTCCCCTTGGGGAAGGGGCAGCCAGGCGTGGTCGCGGCGGCTGTACATCTCCAGGCGCCAGGGCCAGCGCGGATCCGGATCGGTGTGAAGGGCCGTGAGGACTTCCACCATCTGTGTCCTGTCGGCAGAACCGATCTTCGAGCTGATCCGCTGCTGACGCAGGTGCAGACCGACGAGGATCGTGGGACGGTCCAGTGCGACCCCCTCGGCGAGGCGTCCGTCGACCGCCCCCATGCGAAACATCAGATCCCGCAACCCGTTGATGGCCGGGTAGTCCAGACGCGGCCGGCTCCGCTTCGGCTTCTTCGGCGTCTCGTCTTCCGAAGGCTCCGGGGCACCGTCAGCCCCAAGGATCTCAAGATCAGCGTCGGTCCCCGGCTCCGGTGGCAGACCTTCCTCGTCTTCAGGCTTGGGGGGCCTCGGCCGGGGGCGCTGGGCGATGAACTGGGAAACCGTTCCACGTCGGTGGAAGTGCCTGCGGAGATCGCGCTTCGGGTCGTAGACGTCGGCCTGCTGTCCCCTTCGGGTGGTGCGCTTCTTGGGGTTCCAGATCGTCTCTACCCACACACCAGTGAGCGCGGTACTCACAAGTGGGGCAAGAAAGGCAAGTTCACGGTCCCAGTCGATTGGCGTCGGGGAGACCAGAGCAGGCACCCGCCTCAGCTGAACACACAACCTCTCTGTGAGCTGGTGATCGCGGTTGTCGTTCCAGTCCGCGGCCTGTTCCGGGTCCTCAAGGTACGGAGTAAGCGCCGTGATCATCCGCTCGCGCGTGTATTCATCGTCGTACAAAGCGAGGACCCGCACCCGGTCCTGTCCCGTGCCGCTGAGCGCGTGGTCGACGTCCTCCCGTACGACCGGTCCCGTCGTGTGACGGATTACCTCGACGTCGGTTCGCCCGTACGTGACCTGCTCGATCTTCAGCTTCGCCGCAGCCGTCTTCACATGGTTGGCGAGGTAGAGGTTGAAGCGAGTGCCTGTGCCTTTTCCCAGCGGATGCTCGGTGGGCCCGGGCACCAAGGCGCGCACCGAGCCGCTCATGTCAGCCAGGGTCTCGTTGGTGCCCAGCTTGATTGCCTCCAGGTTGCAGGCCGAGACGACTTGGGCGGCGAAGTTTCGTGCGTACGGCTCCCATCCCTCGTCCGTGCGGCGGTGGCCGACGGGGAGACGAAGTACGGTGTTGTTCTTGCCACGTTCGACGAATGCGGTGCGGGTGCCGGCCCAGTGCGTGGCCAGCCTGCTGAAGGTCGGCAGAACGTGGATGCCGATCCTCGGTTCGCCGGGCAGGGTGATGACACGGAAGTCGAGTTTGTGCATCCCGTAGCCGATCCTCGCCGGTCGTTCTGTCTGCCCTTTCAGAACGTGGTCCCAGGCGAGCAGACTGCCTCTTGTGTCCATGAGCCATTCGAGGCGCTTGCCTGCGTCAGCCGTGCCTGCGGGCAGGTGGAGCGGCGTGCGAGCGAGTGTGGCGGCGAAGTTCCATGCGGCGACTCGGTAGAACCACTGTGGCGCGCGCGGTCGACCGGAGGCCGCGTTCTCGATGAAGAATCCGAGTTTGGGCTTGACCATCTCGCTCTGTGCTAGGAGCGGGGCGAGGGTGTTGTCGTCCGCACCGCCTCGAATGAGCTGCTCCCAGCTGCGGACTGCCCGTGTCAGCAAGCGGGGTGCGATGGGCTTGGTGGTGGCGAGGACTGCGGGGACTGCGAAGTCATCCTCGGGTGGAGTGATGGCGTCCGGCATGATCACGATGGGCTGGCTGGTCACGGCGGACAGTGCTGTGGCGAGTCCGGCGTAAGCGGGCCGTACCGGCTTAGAGGTGTCGTTGTCGCGGTAGCGAGGCAGCTGGCGCCATGCCTCGGAAAAGTCCTTGGTCAGTCGGTAAAGCACCACTCTGCCCAGACGCTCAGGTTCGAGGAGGTAGGCGAGGGACGTCAGCATGCGGTATCCAATGAGTCAGCGGTGACGTGGTGGTTCTCTGCGAAGGTGAAGAAGGCCTTGAGTGCCTCGCCGTTGGTGGTAAGCAGGGTGTCGAGTTCACCGGTGCGAGCCCAGTCAGCTCGGAGCTGCCGGATGAGGCTGGGCAGGTCGGAGTTGCCCTTGGGGTCCAGGAAGGCGTAGTCGACGAGGCGGATCCGGCCTGGTGTGCCGCCGCGGCGTGCACGGCCGACCAGCTGGATGATGGAGGCGATGAGCTCAGCGGCGATGGCCTTCTTGGCCCGGCGCGGCAGGGCGCTGAAGTAGCGCTCCCTGCTCAGCAGTTCGTCGAAGTACTGGCCGGCGGTCTTCTTGGATCGCGCGAGTTCGAGCCATGGCTTGTCGTGGACGCGGTGATCGTCTAGGGCTCTGGCGCCCACGTGAGCGAGCAGTTCGTCGGGGTCATCGACGATCGACATGGGGCGTACCGCGAGCCAGATGGAGCCGATCCGGGATCGGCGCTCGCCGGGCGTGAGGATGTTGAGGCTGCGTTCGGCGCGCTTGAGGGGGGCGATGAGGATACGGGCGTGGGCCAGTGCGCCGAAGTCCTCCAGTTGGTCCCCCGGAATCTCGATCCAGGGCCGGTCTTCGACGCCCAGCTCGGCTGCGGTTTCGGCATCCGCGTCAGGCCTCACTGCGGCAGCGATGAGGCCGGGTGGTGCGCCGGCGAGACGCATGCCTTCGGCCAGGTCTCGGCAGCTCTGGTAGGAGGTGGTGGCGAGGAGAATCGCGTCCTGAATACCCGGGAGGTCTGGTGCAGCGAGCGTTTCGAGTTCGCGCGAGAGCTCACTCCACAGCCTCATGCCCAGCTGTCTCGTGGCCTCCCGCCTCTTCTTGCCGGAGAGACCAGAGATCCGGATCAGCTCTCCCTCCAGGTCTGGGATGGGACGGGCGTCGATGACCACTGACGATCCTTCGTCCGGCACGACGAACTGGGGGCGGATGTGGATGTGGTGCCGATGTGCCCCAGGCATGTAAGCCGTTGCCGACAGTCCGAGGACGGCTCGGGGGTGCCCCGAATGCGCGAGCGCCGTGATCTGTCCCAGTGAAGTGATGTAGCGGTGCGGGTCGCCGCCGAACGCGGCGGCGCTGAGCTTGGTCTCGTGGGGTGACTTGGGGTTGTGGTCCTCGGTGAAGGCGAACACCAGTCGTCCGAGTGGCCCGTGCGGGATCGCCCTCCACTTCTCGTAGCCGCCCAGGGCTTGGGCGATTTCCTCTGCCGCCGGGACACCGGCAAGTTTGAGCTGTGGGGCGTCGTGAACGAAGCTGTACAGCATCTCCCTCAGCGGAACCAGGAACATCCTGCGAGCCAGGCGGTCGATCACCGCCGCTCGGGTCTTCCCCGAGGGAATCCAGGAGGCCAGCAGCTCGAACAGCTCACCGCGGGCGTGCTCCAGAACTCCTGCGGCGTCCATGGGAGCGGTGATCGAGCGCACCAGCCGTGCGAACTCTCGGACGTGCGGAGGTAGAACGTACGTCGCGATCTTTCTGTCATACACGGCTTCCAGCAGCACGGCCGCTGTCGAAGCCTCCCGCGTTTCGGGGGCGGTGGGCACGATGGCCAGGTCGTCCGAGAGGAAGGCTGCCAGGTGTCTGGACAGCCATCCATCCCAGCGTTGGGGGACGATCCACCGACGGCCGCCCCGCCTCCTGCCCGGCTTCTGCTGGTGCTTGTCGGAGAGTTGATCTCTAAGGGCTAGGTCACCTCGCGCCAGATGCATGGTGTAGGTCTCAGCCAGACGTCTGCATTCCGACACATTGGAGCGTGTCCGCTCTTCCAAGGCACCTGGCAACCGATAGAAGGCACTGACGAGCTGAGTGTCCACCTCCAGCAGCGGACGATCGTGCCCCCGGTCACCCCATGCCAGCGCGAGCCCACGCCCGGAACGGTCCATCACCGTCGACTGGAAAGCATCGAGCTCATCGATGAGGATGACCTGGGCGCGAGTCATGAGGAACTTCTCCACGCTGACCTTTTCGTCCACCGTCCCGTCATCCGCTTCGAGCGGGATGTGCATGCGCCCCTCATAGAGGTTGGCGTGCGTGGTCACGATGATGCGTGCCGAGGTCGCTTGGCGGGCCAGCCGGAACTTGCCGCAGCCCTGTCGGAAGGGGCAGACCTTCGGCGCCGGCATACTCCGGTAAGGCTCCCCGCGCGCTGGGCGTACGGGGGTCAGCTTCGTACAGGGCTCGCCGCCAGGCACCCATGTGTCCACCGCTTCGTCCACAGAGGCGCATGAGGGCAACTGGCAGGAGTAACCGATCCGGGCGAAGACCCAGTCGACGTATTCCGGGTCATGCGAGCCGTGAACCGCTCGGTCCAGTTCCCGCATCAGGCTGTTGGGGGACATCAGCGGGACGACCACGGTCGAGGCATCCGCACCCAGCCGTTCTCGGACGCCCCATTCCTCAAGATCTTGCTCGATCGAGTGGGCGAGCTTCAGGGCGTTCGCGTTGGTGCCCACGACCAGGGCGACGGTGTGCCCCTCCTGTACCGCCCAGGTCGCATAGCTTCGGAGCAAGACGCTCTTTCCGGAGCCTGTGGGTGCGCTCAGCACATTCGTCGGGCCCGCTTGCAGTCTCAGGACGTCTTTGACCGCCTCCCCCCGTGCGGTCCGCATCTTCCTGAAGAACGGGGCGAGGGTCTCCGCCCGGAACGCTTTCCCCGTCCCTTGGTCGAGCTCTGCGTTCAGTTGCAGAAAGTCCCGGATCTTGAGTGCTGGCTCCAGAAGCTCTGGAGCCGTGTGCATCCGTGCCGGCTGCGGCTGGTGCGGCGGTGCGTGGTGCTCTTCGAAAGTGTAGTAGGCGAGTACGGGTGCGCTCTGGCGGCCTGCCATAGGCACACGCAGCGTGTGGGTGTACTCGCCCGGCTTCGCGATCGCGCTGGCCACCAGCTGCGAGGCCCGGATGCCGTCCATCTCCGCCAACAGCTGGTCAGCGCAGGTACGAGGGTCCAGGCCATGGTGCGCGCCTACTCGCTCTCGGTCGTCGTGCAACCGGAAGCCTGGAACGCGACGCTCGAAGAAGTTGGTGTTGGCATAATCGCGGAACGCTGTGTCGTTCGCCAGCGGGTTCGCTCTGTGGGCGAGCAGTCGGCTGAGACGACGTTGATCATCCTGCGGGAGCGAGGCGAAGGACGCCCAGGCGTCGTACTTCCCCGTCAGAAGGTACTGAGCGGCCGTAAGCGTGGTGCCCGTCCTGCCGTCGGGGAAGTACGCCTGCGCGCAAGCACAGGCACAGGCAATGAGGCGGGACACGAGCTGGGACTGACGCCGCCCGAGGTCACCGTGATCGCGTGCGTCGATCACCGGTCTTTCCTCGCCTCGCCGAGCTTCTTCTTCAGGATCCGGTTCACGTCCTCGACCATGAGGACGGTGTAGTCCGGCAACAGATCCTGCAGCTCCTCGCGCTGCGCGGTGCCGCGGTGGTCCGGAAGGACGATGGTCTTCGCGACCAGCGGCTTCTTGGCGACCTCGTCGGCCAGTGCGGAGGCACTGGCCACGTCCTTGAGATCGATCGCCCATGCCCAGTCCAGCTCGTTGATGGCGAACCTCAAGTCGTAGGCGTCCTGATGAGGCCAAAGATCGACAGACATGGGCAGCTTGCCGTCCCACCTCTTGTAGAGCTTGATCTCCTCGACGCCGGGAACAACGATGTAGCGCCACACGGGGAACTCAACGCACACTGTCTGGCGATCACCGTCGTGGTGCACGATCTTTGCCGCAGGCTGCCGGCGCACCGTGTCGTCGCGTGGGCGGAGCTTGGGAGGCTGGCCTTCTGGCAGGCTGCGGATGGCGTATGCAGCGTTGTGGGGTTGGTAGCTGCAGCGCACCGATGCCCCGTTGACCCGCATGGGCCAGTGGCACACGGGGCACGGCCACCAGTAACGTCCTTCATGGGAACGATCCGGCGGCAGGGGAACGTAGCGGACTGGGGGCAGAATCCCGGCGTCGCTGCACAGGTCAGCGATGGTCCCTCGTTCACCGGCCGGGTGCTCGATCGAGAAGCGTCGGCGAATCACGTAATCCGCGTCGCTCGCACCCGCCTTGAGCCCCAGGAACGCGTCTTGCTCGACAAGCTCGTGCTGCATCCACGTCCACGTGGGCATCCAGCCGCGTCCGCGATCCCCTCGCTCCAGCAGCTCGACGATCGCCGAGCATCCGTCGGAGTAGACGTCGTCGCTGATCTCGCCCCACTCCAAAACCGTGACCCGCCCAAGGGGGTCATCCTCAAAGACTTCGGGAGCGAGCTGACGAAGCGGATGCCGCGAAAGCTGGTCGACGAGTTCAGCCGGCGTCAGGGCCTCACGGCCAGCACCGAGGATCGAGTTGACCACTCCAGTCATACTCATGACTTCGCGCCACGCCCGCGGTTCTTCGCGCCGGATCGTCCAGGCGTAACCGAGGCGGACGGTGGCGCTGACCATCATCGTCCGGCGCCGACTCATTACGGCATCAAGCACCGTCACTCCTCCATCCCACTTTACTGAGTGTTCTTGACAGAGAGCACTGCGTGACGGAAGTGATGATGCCGAACCCCTGAAGGTTCGGTGGCAAGCATCCGAGCGCGCGTGTCGCGCGCCCAGGGGCTTCCACCCGGCTGACCAGGGCGTTTCCATTCAGCCAGGGGTGGGTGGGTGAATCAGGGATTCACTCGCTCGGGTGACCTCGGTCCATACGGGACGCCCTGGCCGCATCAGTGATGGGCGCAGGACAAGGGGCGAGCAGCGTGATCGCCTGGGTCGACGTGAGCCAGGTGATGGCGCTGCTCACTGTCATCTACTGCGTACCGGCTGGCTCCAAGAACCGACTGGGTCGGCCCGACCATGTAATCGACAGCTGCTCCCGGGCACGCGTCGCGGAGACGAACAACAGCGACTGCTCGCGCCGCAGGTCAGCAGCGTGCTGCAGGTTGTCTTCGGTCTCCGGGGTGAGGGCGGTGGGCAGCGGCATGTTCTGTGCACCGGCCCCGACAACCGCGACGGCTCGGTACTCAAGGCCCTTGATGCGGTGCATGGTCATGATCTGGACGCCCTGGTCAGGTTCGGGGACGCGGGAGTCCTCGACCTTCACGGCCGCGAGTCCGGCGTCACGCAGGGCTTGAAGGACGGCGTCAGCAATCGCGTGGGTTCGGGCCACGACCGCGATCTCATGCGGCTTGATGCCTTCCCGCTGCCATCCGTCGACGCGCTTCGCCAGCGCCTTCATCTCCGCGGCGGGGGTCCGGTACTCCTGTGTCTCGGGGGTGGCTCCGGAGAGGACGGAGCGGTATCCGCGCAGCTGCTCGGGGTTCCCGTCGAGGTCGTCGAAGTCCGTGTTTCCGAGCAGGTTCAGAGAGGCGGCGAGGATCTGCCGGGTGGTCCGGTAGTTGAGGGTGAGCCGCCGGGATCGGCCACGGATGTTGATCCCGTGAGCGCTGAGGGATGTCCGGTTGTCGTAGATCCTCTGGTGTGCGTCACCCACGATGAAGAGGTCGTCGTCGCCTTCGGGGACCAGGGCGCGCAGCAGCTTCCAGTGCGCCGCGTGCAGGTCCTGCGCCTCATCCACGACGATGTGCCGGTATGGCCGCTCCTCGTCGGACCAGCCGGAGGCGATCCGGGCCGCCTGGGCGGCGAGCTGGGTGACGCCAGCGGCCTTCTCGCGGTCGAGCCTGCGCTCGAATTCCTCAATGAGGGACCAGACTTGGGCGCGCTCGGGCCGGTTCAGCCGTCTGCCGCGGCCGGCCCGTCGAGCGGCGAAGTACTCGTCTCGGCTGCGGATGTCCTGGGCAAGGACGACCTGCTTCCATTCGGCGTCGAGGAAGCGGCCGTCAAAGTGCGGTTCGGCCTGTTCCTGAGCGAGTTCGATCCAGCGGTTGAGGACGTCGCTGTCCTTGAGTCGGCTGGGGGCCTCCGGGCCGAAGGTCTCCTTCACCGTGCCGTAGGCGACCTTGTCGATGTTCCGGACATCGACCTTGGCCAGCAGTTGGGCTCCGCCAAGGTCCTTGAGCTGGGACTTGAGGAGGTTGGCGAGGTTGGTGGTGAAGGTGGTCAGAAGGATGGCTTGGCCAGGCGGCAGGCGCTCGGCGAGGGCCTTGACCCTGTGCAGTGCCACTACGGTCTTGCCGGTGCCGGGGCCTCCGGTGACGCGTGCAGGGCCCTTGTACGGGGTCTTCCGTTCGGCCAGGCTCCGCTGCGCAGGGTGAAGGAAGATCCGCCAGGCCGAGAGCGGCTCGGTCAGGATGCGCCCGAACTCGGCGATGTCGCCGGTGATCACAAACGCTTCCTTGGTGGCTGGACGCTCGATGGCGGCCTCGTAGTCCTGGGGGTCGACCTCGTCCTCGGTCGCGGCAACGGAGCTGACCTGTTCCCAGACTTCCTCGACGGACATGCCGTCAGCGAGGCACAGGATCACGTCGCGGGCCAGTTTCGGCAGGGTCTCGACGATGCCGAGGACGGCGTCCTCACTGTGGATCTCGCGGAGTGCCGGAACAATGGAGGAGTGGACGCCGAGGCGTTCGAAGTCGGCGTCGGAGACACCCTCGAAGAGCGCCGGCTTCTTGTCCGCCGTGCTGTCCGCATTCTTCGACTGCCCACTGAGGGTGCCATACAGGCTGCCTAGATTGATCAGCTCGATACCGCCTGTGACCTTGTTGATGTCGAAGAGGATGTTCGCGGCGAAGTCGTACGCGTCGTCGTGCGGCAGGACGGCGACCAGGTAGTAGATGCGGTCGGCGTAGTGCATGAGCACGGCGCGGTAGTTGTCGGTGACGCGCGCGGTGCGGACTCTCTTGTCCTTGGCGCCCTTCGGGGGCTTGAGGTTGAGGCCGTTGGAGTCGGGGTCACGCTGCATCTTCATGATGAACTGCAGCACAAGCGGTTGGACAGAGCCGTCCAGCGCGTCGTAGGACTTCCCGAAGACGTCCGCCATGATCACCTTGGCGCCGGACATCAGTTCCCCTCCAACTTCTTGATGAGCTCGGATACGTCCACGGCGCCGGCCTGGGCCACGTACCAGCCAGCGTTCTCGAACGCGGCGTCCCGTGCCTCGTCCACATCGATGAAGATCGCGACCTTCTCATCCTCCCAGGCAAGCTCAGCCAGCAGCGCCTGGTCTCCGTACTCGTAGCCGACTTCGGGCACATCGATGCATCCCTCGCGGGCTTCCTCGACCAGGGCGAGCAGGACGTGTTCGACCTTGCTCGATGCCCATTCGAGTGCCTCGGCCCACTGGGGCGGCAGTGCCGGAGGGGCCCCGCCTTCCGTGGGCAACGCGCTGGTCAGCAACGCCACGGTGTGCGGGTCCACCTGGTCGCTGGTGGAGACTGCTACATGGTGGAAGGAGCGCGGCAATTCGTCGCTGGCTGCAGGCTGGAGAAACTGCAGCAGGTTCGACCAGCGCAGCCAGTCCGTCCAACGGTTCTTGTGGTCGTCGTCGGCGACGGCCTCCGACCGGTCGTCGAGCACCGTCAGCGCGGACCATGCGCGCATGTCCGGCCGTCCAGTCCGCGGCTCTGGCCGACGGTCCAGCAGGCCCATGATCCGTACCTGGCCGGTGGTGCGGGCCTCGATCCCGAACGCCTCCGCGGTCCCAGGTGCGGCAGGCAGATCCGCGCCGCGCAGGATGTCATGAAGCGCTCGCCCGATCTCCTCGCGGTCCACAGGCTGCGGCTGTGCCACCGCTCCGAAGCCGCCCAGCAGGCCGGCTGCTCGCCTCGCCCACTTGGCCCGATCGGGATCCGTGAGGAACTCCAGCAGCGTCTCCACCGGATTGCGCAGCACCGGGTCGAGGGTGTCGTCAGGTCGGGCCTCGCCGACCAGGCCCTGGTGGATCTGGCGGGCTCGCCCGAGCGCTTGTTCTGCGTGCAGGGGCGAAGTCGGGGTGCGCACCTTCTGCCCCTGAACCGCGCCGCCGACTGCCGTCGCCCACGCCATCACGTCGCCCCAGGTCAGTTGCCAGACCAGGATTCCCTCGGCTCGGAGAGCCGCCCGCTTGGCCGCGTCGTCGGCGATGCTGTTGACGCGCTCGCTGGCGTGGAAGGCAAATCCGTCAAGGAAAACAGCGACACGTTCGCTAGGGCCATCAGTGCGTTCCAGGAGGAAGTCGGGTTCGGACGGCACGGCCGTGTCCATCCGCACGTGATCCCGCATGCGCCAGCGCGTGGCCGTACCCCCTCTCGTGAAACGCAGCTCGTGCTCGATGCCGCGCTGGCCGGCCTTGGCGGTGACCGAGCCGTCCTCCTCCTCGCGGCGTCCCCAGGTGATGAGCGTGCGGACGAACCGGTCCTCCAGCTCGCTGTCGACCAGCTGGTCGATGCGGACGCCGGAGAGCGTGTCCACGCGCTCGACGTCCCAGTCCTTGAGGATCTCGTCCAGGAGTTCCCTCGCGATGCGAAGGGAGACGTGCGGGTGCTCGCTGCTGGAGACAAAGGGCAGCAGGCAGCGGTGGCAGGGAGTGCGCTGCCCCTCCTTGTGGCAGGGGCAGTCTCGGAGAGCTGTCTGGGCAAGGCTCAGGACGCGGTGCAGCACCTTGGGATCCGCGAGGTGCTCAAGGTAGCCGGTGCCGCCGGGCATGGAGTCGTGCAGGACGAGGAAGCGCCTACGTAGCTCCCGGCTGTCCCCGGGCATGCTGTCGGTAGCCACGCGGATGTGGTCGGGGGCTCCGCCGAAGTGCTTCGTGATACCGAGGAGCAGTGCCGCCTTGAAGGAGACCAAGCGCTCTGTGAGATCCATCGTGGAGACGGGCAGCAGGATACGCAGAGCCTGTGTGGTCAGCTCATGGGCCAGGAGCAGCTTCTCGGTCGGCTCGTGGTTCACGCCGTCATCGCGGTGGGAGCACCAGTACGCATGCCGGGTGCCGACGCGCTGAGCGGAGGGGTCCCATGCCTGCGGATGCACGCCTCTCACCGCCCCGCACTCCAGGCAGGTCTCGAATCCAGGAGCCTGAAGCTCGTCGCCGCGGATCACGTGTGTCGAGCCCGGCGCAGCGGACGGTCCCAGATTGATGGTGCGGATGGTCGCCACCCGGGCGAACTCGACGCCGAAAGGCGGGGCCTTCTCCCCGGTCTTGCTGATGCGACGCCACGCCCTGAGCCCCTGGGCCTGGTCCTTGTCGATGTCGACCAAGGTGATCACGTCGAACTGTCGGCGTTCGCGCTCGTCGCGCTCGTCGGTGAGGCGGGCGTCCTCGCGACGTTCACGCGCGAGGACCCGCTCGGGCACCAGTACCTTGTGCACGGTGCCGGGGTCGGCGATCTGTGGGGCCGTGCAGCGCGGGCAGGCGGTGACGTCGAGTCCGGTCTCCTCTGTCGCGACGAATCCGCACTCAGGGCAGAACCGCCACAGTGCGTAGGCATCCTCGCCGCCTCCGGTTCCGGTGCCAAGGTCCACGCCGTTGACGATGAACTTGAAACCGTCGGTGTGGAAGATGTTGCCGGGGGCGAGTTCGGTGAGCGCGAGGCGTGAGCCTCGCCCGTAGTCGGTGGAGCTCTCGTCGAACTCGCCGTCGCTGTCGCGCCACCACAAGGTGGCGTCGAGGACGGTCGCGTCATCGTGGAGGGTGTAGTTGGGCAGGAGGCCCAGCCGCACGAGGGCGTTGATCGAGTTCTCCGCGACGAGCTCATCTCGGCGTCTACGCACGGTCCGCTGCTCGGCGAACAGCTGGCGCCGCTGCTTGTCACGTTCCGGATCCCCCGACGCTGATGCGAGGGCGTCGAAGGCCCGGCCGATCTGCCGCATCCTCGCGCGTAGGGCGGCCACCCGCTTGTTCCACGCGCTCGCGGCGGCCCCGACGGCCACCTCCAATTCCTGTGCAGCAAAGGACTCCACGCCCTGGCGTGCGGCCGGGCTCATCGCCGGGAAGAGCTTGATGAATGCCTGAAACAGCTCGGCGTGGCGGGCGCTGGCGACATCGAGGAAGCGGCGGAACCATCCATCTTCGGCCAGCCCCTGCCCGAACAGCTCACCGATGCGCGGGGGCATGGGACGCTCGGGGATCACCGTGCCTTCCCACAGGCTCCGGTCGGCGGCGCGGTCGAAGAGGAAGGCCAGGTACTGGCGTCGAAGGATCTCGGAGGCGTCCAGGTAGCAGTCCGGCGGAATGATCCTGCCCGCCAGCATCTGCTCCGGGGTGTGCAGGTAGTAGTGGCTGCGGGCACCCCGCGGGACGAACGTGACCGCCAGGGAGTTGCCAGTGCTGCGTCCCGCCCGGCCGATTCGCTGTGCGTAGTTGGCCGGCCCGGGCGGCATCGAGGCGAGCAACACTGCCGAGAGGTCGCCGATGTCGATGCCGAGTTCAAGTGTGGGTGTGCAGGTGAGCACGTTCGGGTCGAAGGCCGATGCCCGGTTCTTGAACGCGGCCTCGACTCGCTCGCGCCGCTCCCGGCTCAGCGCCCCCGTGTGCTCAGCAGTCAGCACGTCGCCGGGCCGGTCGAAGGTGTAGAGCCGTCGGTAGTAGTCGGATGTGTAGTCGCGGTCGTCCTCGACGAAGTGCCCCGAGCAGCGGAACCGCAGGCACGCGGTGCCCAGCCACTGCGCGCGCCGCCCCGGCGGTACGGTCTGCCGCCAGGTGCAGGTGTCGCAGCGTACGCCGCACGCGTTGACACCGTCCTCGTCGGAGGAAGCGCTGTCGTCGATGCGGTACACGAGCACATTGCGCGGCTTGAGTGCGTAGACGAGCGCCCCGCCTTCGGCGTGGTAGGTGGCCAGGATCTCTCGCTGTGCGAGCAGCTTCATGGCCAGCTCAGTGACCGCGCGGGCCTCACGCCGGTCACAGCCAAGTGTGCGGTGCCCCCAGTCCGCGAACCACGTGTTGTCCCGGGTAAGTGAGTCGAAGCCGGTGGTACGTGCGCCGCCGGCTACCGGGAAGGCGGGTGCAGCGAGCCCACGTGGGAAGGCCGGCATGCCGGTGGGCCTTCCGCCCCAGATCGGCCAGCGCCTCGCACCGGCCTGGCGGATGTACTCCTGCAGCCAGGGGTGAAACAGCGCGCCGCGCAGCCGCAGCCGCTCGACCAGGCCGCGCAGGAAGACCTCGTACGCCGCGTCATCCGTTGGCAGGGAGATCTGCCCGGGAAGACGCTGATGCCGCTCCCGCAACTCCGCGCACAGATACGGGAGTCCCTTGAGGTCGACCTCGGCGGCGGCCGTGCGAGTCAGTTCCAGGGTGCGGCCTAGGCGCGAGCGCAGGCCGAACTCCAGAAGGGTCTGGAAGACCAGGCGGCTGTGGAGCATCGCCGCGCCGGCGTCGCTGAAGTCGTCCGACTCATCGAGGAGGGTCCGGATGTCCGGGTTCTCTCGCAGGTCGGGTGGGACGATCGAGGCGAGTTCCTCACGCTCCCCCCCACCAGCGGCCATGACAACGGCCTCAGCGGCATCGGCCGCGAGATCGTGCACGGCGATCGACTGTCCCGGGACAAGGTGCTTGGTCAGCAGGCCACGAAGGGTAAACCCGAAGCTGCGGTTCGCGATGAACGCAGCCCGGTGTGTGGCGTCCTGCACCGCGTCGGTGAACACCAGCAGCTTCCGCTCGCTCTTGGCGAGCCCCCGCTCCGAAAACAACTGCGTCGTGGTGACCGACGCGAGAGTGGCCGTGCCCGCGCCGAGGAACCGCATACCGTCGTCGAGACCGCACGAGGGGCACTCCTCATCGGCGCCGACGGGCAACGGCCCCTGGGGGGTGATTACCGCGACGGTGTCCTCAGCTGGGTTGGTCAACAGCCGTTCGTTCTCCGCGTGCAGGTGCAGCACCGGGTATTCGTCCGGGCGAGCCCGCAGCATCCAGCGCACGGGCCGCTTCTTCTGCGCGGAAGCCTTGTAGATGTCCAGCGTGTTCGTCTTGAGCTGCTGCCACTCCAGTTCGGTGGACAAGGCAGCCCAGCCCGACCGGCCGCAGTGACGGCAGTAGACCGCCGGAAGGTGACGCCTGTACGGCGGGCCCACAGGACGGCGCGACACGTCCTCCCGGTCGCCGATCTCACCCGCGCTGTCGACCTCCATCGGCTGGTAGATGGCCAGATTGGCCGGGTTCGGCCGAGAGTCGCCCGTAGGGCCGTCGTCGTCGTACCAGCGGAAGTGCGGCTCAGCGGTCGCCGCCCGGATGACGCGCCGGACCTCGCGCACCCAAAGCTGCGCCTCAACGCGCAGGAAAGGGACGGGCCTTCCCGTTTCGGGGTGCGGAGTGCGAGCGTGAGAGATCAGTGCGAGGATCCGCGCGAACGCGAGTTCCACAAGGCGTGAGTCGCTTCGCGCGGCCTCGTCCCACGCGGGGCCGCCGCCGCGCTGCGCGAACTCACGCGCGATGTCCGGGACAGTCACCGGGATGCTGCCGGCAACGTCGAGGATGGCCTTGACCAGGATGTGTTGCTTCAACTTGGCGCCGACCTGCAGCGGGTCGGTGATCGGCTCGCCGAGCATGACCCGCGCCAGGTCCACGAGAGCCGCCTCGTCGTCGAGCGGATCGGGAAGCGCTGCCAGATCAGCGGGCGTCGGTGTGGGAAGGAGGAAGTCCGGTACGTCCACGACCTCGCCAGGCAGCAGCCGGTCCTCGCCGATGAGCGCGGCGTCCGGGAAGGGCGTGCCGAAAACCTTCTCCGCGAACTCCAGCAGAAGTTCGCGGTCCGACCGCTCGGGCCCCGCCGCGACGGGGCCGTCGGGCACTCCACCACCCAGCGTCGCCGACGTCGCCACTGGCGTGATGTCGCCGAGCGGAAGCCCCTCACGCGCGGCTCCGGTCGCCGCGCCGAGGCGGCGCAGCAGCATGGCCACATCGGTGCCCTGCGCGCCGTCGTAGGTGTGGAACTCGTCGAGGACGACGTACGCCAAGGTGCCGGACTGCCATAGCGGAACATCCGGGATCCGCTGCAGCAGGAGGTCCAGCATCTTGTAGTTCGTGAGCAGGATGTCCGGCGGATCCGCTCGGATCGCGTCCCGATCGGTGATCAGCTTCGTGACGGTCGGGTCTCCGGCGAGAGAGGTCGATCCGGTGTCGCGACCGTACGAGCAGGGCTCGTTTTCATCTTCGTCAGAGCCCGACCGGGGCCCGGACGCCCCACCGATGTAGATACCTGCTGTGACGTCCTTCAGCGCCTCTTCGGAGGCGAGGTACTCATCGATGCGACGGGCCTGGTCATCGGCCAGAGCATTCATCGGGTACAGCAGCAGAGCCTTCACGCCCCGCTGGCCGGCCGCCCGGGCTCGTGCACAGTGGTCCAGGATCGGCACGAGGAACGACTCGGTCTTACCCGACCCGGTGCCCGTGGTGACGATGGTGGGCTCGGGCTGGCGCCCGTCCTTCGAGGACAACCGCTGCCAGGCAGCAGCCTGGTGGGTGTACGGCGTGAGGCCTGTCGGGCTCCAGTCGAGCGCCTTCTCCCACCCCTTCGCAGCCTCCCGGAAGGGCGTACGGACCCGCAGATACGGCCCGCGGAACAGTCGACTCTCCGGCCTTTCCAGGAACGCGTCCAGTTCCTCGCGCACGTCGTCATCGGCAAGCGCGAAGCTCGTCGTCAGGTAGGTGGCCAGGGCTCGACGCAGGTCCTCGGCGACCAGAGAGGGCAGCATGACGGCGACTTACCTGCTTTCTACCGGAACATCGGAGGGAGCCTGCTCGGCTTCGGCGCCGCCGAGGAGGTTCCCGTGGTCCCCGTGCTCGGCGGCGTACGCGGCGTAGTCCCCGTACTCGCCGGCAAGCAACCGTGCCTTGAAGTCCGCGTGGGCGCGAGTCATCTCGGCCTCACGGTCGGGCTTCACCCAGCCTTCAGGCATCTCGGGTGTCGGATCGCCGGCGCGGGCGGCCTTCACCCACGCCTTGACGAAAGCAGCCTCCTCCGGGGTCTGGCGGATCCCGACGTTGTGGGTCGCCGCACCAATCTTGTGCCCGTCCGCGGCAAAGAACATCTCCCACTCGTACTTACGGAGCACCGCGAACTGCGACCGGTACATGGCACAAAGCTGCTCGGCGGTCAGACCGAGCATCACCGCGACGATCGCGTCGATCTCGACCAGCGCCATGCGCCGGTCGTATTCCGTGCGCAGCGGCGTCGCCATAGACCACGACGGCTCGACGCCTTGGATCTTCAGATGAGACGGCCCAGGGGCCGTCCATCGGTCCGAGAGCCAGGCGGGCTCGAACAGCTCTTTCCACAAGGGCGCGTAATCGCGGGTCAGGCAATTGAGACGGAGCGTACGAAGGAGAAGCGGGACGGTGAGGGGATGCTCGAAAGGAGCCGGGAAACTTCGCGCCATTTCCATGCTGACCTTTGATGCTCCCGAAACCTTCACGAGGTAATCCATCGGAAGGGAGGCCCATAGTCCAGCCAGAACACCCGTTCCTCTATTAGACTCGAAGGCGAGAGTGTGAACGGTGTGAACATGCGTAGGGCCGGGGGGGATCAGAGCAGCATGCAGAGATCGTTCCGTATTGGATGTCACCATGTTCCGCCAGGCAAGACGGAAGAACTCACGTGAGGGAGTCCCCTCCCAGGAACGCAGCGCCGCTAGAAACTCATCGCGAGTGCACGATCGCGCATAGTTCACCCGCGGCAGGACTGTTTCCGGAATCGACTCCAGGTCCCACACCGAGTAGTCCTTATTGGACTTACACTCCCGATTTGGCTGTTTGGCAAATGGAGTCGCGACAGAGAAGTGCGGCCCCTGCAACACCGCCTCTTCCCAAGAATCTGGCCTGCGAGTCCTCCACTCAATCACGCGATCCTTTTTGGATTTCCCTTCATCGAGCTCCAGCGACCACCAGAACTTCCTCCCCTGCACCCTCGCCGGAAATCGCGAGAGCGCGCGGAGAACCTCGTTTTCGGCAACCGTTACAGGACGGAGCGTCCGCGCCTGCTCTGCAGGCGTGCCGGGCGGGCCCACCAGTGCCGCCCAGTCAGCAAGAGTTTCACGCGTCACTCGCACGATGCGCTTTACATGCGGTCGCATATCCCAGCCACCTTCTGGGAACTGGATCGCCGGCAGCTCGCCTTGCCCCTTGTGGTCAAACGACTGATCGACGATCGACGGGTGAACCGCTCGCGCAATCTGCAGGAACTTGATATCTCTCGGCAGACCGTAGACACTAACGCCAAAGTTCTTATTGTTATCTACATCCTCGAACAAGAGGATGTTGTTTCCGAATTGGAAATGGCGCCGGAGCCTAGCGTATGTAGCCGCCCGGAACGCCCCTCCACTCGGCACGGTGAAGTGATTCTCTTCGTGGATCAGCGCGATAGACCCATGCTGGCGAATGTTGCGCCACGCCCGCTCCATGAAGCTAATGTACAGGTTCGTTTTCATCCCGGACAAAAGTGCGTGGTCCACTGAGGATCCCAGATGTTCGCTGACCCCGGCCCATGAGGCCAGATCAAGCAAGTAGGCACCCAGAGCAGACGACTCGGATAGCGCTTTCTCTTTGCGCTCAGCCTTTGCCTGAACAGGCGCATTATCGGCGAGCCCAAACCAGGCATCATGCTCAGCGACCGCAAGGTCGTCATCCCACTCGAACTTGACCCAAGGTGGGTTCCCTACCTGGAGATCAAACCCACCCTGCTCAAAGATATGTGCGAACTCCAGCTCCCAGTGGAAGAATCCTTCCCGCCGAGCAATCGCGTCGACCTCGCCGAGCCAAGGGAAACGAAGCGCCACCGTCGGCATGTCCGCACACTGGCTCATGACGCGGTCGAAGTCGTCATCTAGTGCAAGCTGTTCGAAGTCTCCAATGTCGGCGAACAGGCCAAGATTGTCCTCCAGACCAGCAGCGACCCCTCGCTTACGTGCTGCGTTGCTTGACACCTCTTTCGCTTTCGCCTTCGCTGGAGGTACCCCAAGAACAGCTTCACAGAACTCTAGCCACTCCTCGAAGGTCGGCGGTTCCGGGGTATTCAGCTGTCCCACGGGCCAGAACCAGAGAGCGCACCACGCGTCCATCACCAGTTTCAGCCGTCCGCGCGGGGCGCCCGGCTGCTGAAGTGCCTGCTCGACCTGCTCACGCGAGACAGCCCCCGAGGACTGCGGCAGAGGCCGCTCTTGGTCGACCTCCCACACGTCGACCTCCCGGCGGACCTCAGCTTCCGACACGACAAGTCGGCGCTTGGTCAGTTCCCACAGCCGCTCAACACGCCCCGCGAGCGCCAGCAGCCGCTTGGTCTGCGTCACGGACGGAGTGGTCGCCACTCTCTTGCGCCACTCCGCAAGCCTGTCCCGCTCCTCCCGTACAAGCTCCTTGGCCTGCTTGGCGTCCGCGACCGCACCCCAGCCCTTGGCTGGAAGCAGGAAATGGTGGATTTCCTCGCCAGCGCGATAGGCACTGTCTTCGGCGTCCTCCCGGAGAGGTCGGTCGATCGGCACTGTGGTCAGCCATGCCTTCCGCTTCAGCGCCCCCTTCTCGTACAGCGCCCGTCGGGCTCCGATGAGGGAGTTGCCGCGTCGCAAATGCAGGCCGAACCACGGAGCCTTCAGGCCCTCGTGCATCGCGTTCAGCCACAGCGAGACCTCAGCCAGTTCTACGGCGGTCTGGTTGAGGTCCACGCCGTACGAATTGTGCAGAGCCAGGTACGCTTTGACCTTCTGCAGCTCCGCCTCATAGCGGTCCGGCGGGAGTTGCACTTCCTGGCCCCGCTCGACGGTCAGTTCGTCCATGCGACGCTTGAGGTACTCAGCCGCGAGCTGGTTGATCGCCTCGTTGAGGAAGGCCCCCGAGCCGAGAGCCGGCTCGCACACGGTCAGGTCGAGGATGTCCCTGGCGGCGGTAGTCTCGCCATTCTGGTCGAGGAGTTCGGCCAGGGCGTGCTTGACCGTGCTGCGGGTGAGAACTTCGGGGGTGTAGTAGGAGGCGGAGCGCTGGCGCTCACGGCCCGAGAGACGGTAGACGAACGAGCCCTTCTTGTGTTCGACGCGCTTCAACGCGCCCGTGATCGGGTCGCGGCGCTTGACGAAGACGTCGTCGTCATAGTTTTCGGCTTCGCTCTGCGGGACGACCCAGGTGCCGGCCAGGCCGTCGGAGTCCGGCTTGGCGACCTCGTACAGGTCCTCATCCGCGAAGAAACCGGTGTACGACATGAGCCCCTCGTACACCGCTCCCAGCTGGTTGATGCCGAGCTGGGCGTACGAGATGAAGCCTTTGCCGTTCTTGCCCCGGCTGAGCATCAGCAGGTTCAGTACCTGCCAAAGGACCTTGTTGCGCAGCCGGGTGTCCACCTTCTCGTCATCGATGCGCACGGTGCCGATCAGCGGGGTGGCGTCGGCCTTGAACAGGTCACTGCGCAGCGACTCGAAGCGGATGCCGTCGGCGTCCAGCGTCTCGCGGTCGACCAGTTCACGGTCTTCCAGAGCACGGTGGCCCTGGTCGACGAGACGGAAAAGCAGGTCCAGGGATTCGTAAAAGTGGAACCTGTCCTGGGACTCCTCGGGCAGGTCGTAGGAGACCAGCTCGCCGAGTCGCCCCAATCCGTATCCGTCCTGGTAGGCATCGTCCTTGCTGGGCAGGATCCCCAGTTCCGGGCGGGCTTCGGCATACAGCAGGAACAGGATGCGATAGAGGTAACGCAGTGACTCACGGGTGAGTCGGGTGGCCAGTTCGTCGCGGTCACCGAGCTCGGCCGGGTCCGCAGGGTGGTCATGGATCCTATTCAGGATTTCCTGGGCGATCAGTTCGACGGACTCACGCAGGCCCTCTCGCAGCTCCTTGGAGACGCCGACCGCATGCTTGCGGCCGTTATCGACCAAGTTATCGAGGAATCCGGCGGCGCCGCCCTCAGTCAACAGAGACTCGGCGCCGAACAGCGCGGAGACGGCTTCCAGTTCGCCGCCGTCGCCGGCCAGGTTTCGGTCGAGCGCGGCATCCACGCTGACACCGAGGAACCGACCCTCGTGCCATGCCGTGCGGTCAGCGAGCAGCACGGCCCCGCCGGCGAGGAGCAGTACAAACCGCGGCGCGTAGGCGTCGTCGCAGCCGAAGAGGAAGGTGACGGCGTCCGCTGCGCTGGTGATCTCCTGCTTGCCGTCCAGCGCAATGGGGGTCAGGAGTTCGGCGCCTCCGTCTTCGACGTCGGAGACGACGAGCTCGGCGTCCGTGCTCCACGTGACATCCAGGGCGACGAGTTCGACACCGCCCGGTCCCTTCACGGCGAAGGCGACGGGTACTTCCCTGGCCTTGTCGGCGTGGAGGACCTCGAAGGCACCACGCGAGATCCTGACGTGGGTGTCGTCGCGTCGCGGCTGCTCACTGTTAAGGGAGATGTAGGCGAGAGCAGCGAGCAGTGTGTCGTTGAGGCTACGCAGCTCGGATCCGTCGGAGTCGCCCTTCTCAGTGATCCGGACCTTGGCCTTGAAGTAGCTGCGCCCTAGGTTTCGCATGCCCGAACGGGAGGTGGGCAACCCTGCCCGGTCGGCCGCCGTCCAGCGCTTACGCAGGTCCACGAGGTCCTTGGAGAAGACCTCGGCGAGATAGTGGGCGGAGATGTACTCACCGCGGTTGACGATCGCTTCGAATGCCATGGCGGTTACGCCTCCTTCTTCTCGCCGGTCCCAGTGGCCGGGACGAGGACCCCGATCACGCGGACCATCGCCTCGCCCTGCGTGGCCAGGTCCTCGATGAGCTGCTCGACCTCTATGGCCGTCTTCTCGACGCGCTGCTCTGCATCGTCACGGCGGAAACCGAAGGTAAGCTGCTCGAAGGCCGTCTCGCTCGCCTTGCGCCATGCCTGCAGGCGCTTCTCGTACTCCACCAACCGCTCGATGAGTGGTTCTTCCTGGATGGCACGCAGCTTGGTCAGATGCCGGCGGGTGGCCGCGACAGCGTCCGGCACCAAGGCCCGCAGCATGTCCAGGTCTCCCGCGAAGGGGCGGTTGAGCATCTTCGGCGCCACCCCTGCCTCATTCAGCACCTTGACCAGGTCGTCGTCGAACTCGGGGGCTCCGTGCTCCAGGCCGCTCACGCACGACCAGGCGAGGACCGTCGGGTGGCCCTTGGCATTGGAGTACATGCCCTGCATCAGGAACTTGGGGCCGTCGACGTTGGCCGTGATGACGGGGGCGGTGTTGCGGGTGAGGCGGACCAGGACCTTGTCGGTGAGCCACTCCACCAGCGGGTGCTGGTCGGTCACGAAACTGACGTCCGGCCATCCGGACGTCTCGCGCCGCGTCTGCTTGGTGATCGTGCCCTTGGGCCGTTCACCGCTCAGTTCCCGGGCGCGCTCCAGCCGCTGCTGGGCGAATGTCTGGTCGAATGTGACCCGAAGCTCCTCAAGAACGCCGCGCTCGTCAAGGTAGGTCTGGGGCAGCACGAGGAGCCGCCGCTGCAGCTCACGATCAGGACTGAACGAGAGCATCTCGGGGTGGTCCTCAGCCCACTGCATGCCGATCTTCGCCTGGGGGCTCTCGTCGTACACCTCGTCGAGCGCCTCTTCCACGAAGGCCCGCGTGGAGGCGAACAACTGGGGCACGCGGTAATGCGATCCCGTCCCGTCGACCGTGTGCTGGGCCATGAAGAGGTCGAAGGGGTCGTCCGGCTGCGCCGGGACGATCTCGTCGAACGTCTTGCCGTCCGCGAGGCCCGTCTTGATCGCGTCCTCCTCCGCGTCCTCATCTCGCAGGCCAAGAATGGAGGCGGCCTCGCCCAGAGTGCGGTGAACCTCGTACTCGCGCTCAAGCAGTCGGCGCGACACTAGTCGGTCCGCAGACGGGACGGCCGGATCCTCGTCCTGGCGGACCAGCAGCAGGGCGCGGATCTCCGGGTGCTCTTCCTGCCCATACCTGTCGATGCGGCCGTTGCGCTGCTCAATGGTGATCAGCGACCAAGGCAGGTCGTAGTGGATCATCTGGTGGCACTGACGGTGCAGGTTGACGCCCTCGGATGCGATATCGCCAGTGAGGAGGATCCGAAGGTCGGTGTCCGCCAGGCCGAAGTCCTTGACGGTCCTCTGCTGCTCATCGTCGGACAGCCCTCCGTGCAGCTGTCGGATCGCGCCGCCGGTCCTCTCCGTGCTCGCCTCGAAGCCCAGTTCTGCAGGCAGGGCCTCGTGGAGCATCTTCAGCGTGGCACGGCGTTCGGAGAAGACGACGACGCGAGTGCCGGACCCTGGGCCGACCCCCAGGCCCTTCAGCTCGGCCACCAGACGGCGGAACTTGGCAGCCTCCTGAACCGTGGGCTCGGCAGCGAGCTCGCCCAGGTTTACGAGCGCCGACCGTTCAGCGGCACGCTGCTCCCGCTTGTCCGGGTTCTCCTTGATGTCCTTGTCGATGGCCTCGATCCGGTTCTTCACCGTCTCGGCCAGCGCCTTATGTGACGAGAGGAACGCCTTCAGAAGGGTGTAGGGGAAGAGGCGGGCACCCTTGCCGCTCACCGGAGCCGACCGGCCCTGCCCAGGGTTGATCCAGACGTCGTAGAGCTCCTCGAAGATCCTCTGCTCTGCGTCGCTCGCTGGGCAGTCGAAAGCCTCGGGCTTCTTGCGACTCTTCCACTTGTGGCCGATCTCCGCCGACACATCCGGCGACATCTTGTGCCGACGCACGTAGAGGTGACCGAGTTGCGACTCGTCGTAGTCGCTGGTGTCGGGGATGGCGGTCGGGTCCAGCAGGCTCAGCAACTCCCCGAACGACTCACGCTCACCGTTGTGCGGCGTGGCGCTGGCCAGGATCAGAGCATCGGTCCTCGGTGCGAGCAGTCCCGCGAGCCGGTTGTTCTTCGTGCCCTTGTTGATCAGCTTGTGGGACTCGTCGATGACGACGGCGTCCCAGGTGACCTGCATGAGGTGGCTGCGCCACCGGTCGGAGCGCAGCGTGTCGATGGAGATGATCGCACGCTTGTAGTACGAGAAGGGATTGCGACCGGCTGGAATGTTCCGCCGGATGCGCTCGATACCGCTGGAGTCCAGGCGTACGAGAGGGATGGCGAAGCGCGTCCACAGTTCGTGCTGGAACTGCTCCAAGATCGCCTTGGGTGTCACGACGAGAATGCGCTCGCCCCGCCCCCGTCGGATGAGCTCCGAGAGGAGCAGCCCGACCTCCAGCGTCTTGCCCAGCCCGACCGCATCGGCGATGAGCAACCTGGGCCGCAGCCCCTTCAGCGCGGCTCTGGCGGGCTCCCTCTGGTAGGCGAGGTCGTCGACCAGGTGCGTGCCGACTGTCGCGAGCCGCTGCTCCGCCAGCGGCAGCGGGGTCTTACGGATCAGAGCGTCGATGAACAGTCGGGAGCGCCGGCACTCCGGGGAGGTGTCGACCACGAGGTCGGTGTCCTCGGGACGCAGGGGCGTGACCTTGTCCAGGGACTCGTGGGCGAAGAAAACAGCCCGCTGGTCGCGTACGAGCGGGGAGATCCCTCGGACGTCCAGCCTTGTCCCGTCCTGTGCCGTCTCAGACACCTCGACGACCAGCCAGTCCTCGTCCCTCGCGCGCACCTGCATGCCCGGGGCGAACTTGGCGGTGCCTACGACGCTGGTCACCGGGCTCTCTCCTTCACTCACTCTTACACTGCCTCGTTACGCGCTGTTGCGCGGCCGGCGGCCTCAGCCGCCAAAGTCGGAACGTCGGTCGCGGATCTTCCCGCGCCAGCGGTCGGCCCACGGCTCTCCCCCGCCGCTGGACGCGCCCGCGGCGGCCGGTTCGGCGGGCAAGGCCGCAACACCCGGTTCCTCCGCAACCGCCCCGGGATTCCCTGGAGCCTGCACCGCCGCTGGCGGCGGCACGGGAGGAGTCCCCTCCACCTGCAACACATCCATGAGGAACGTGTCGGGCAGCGGCGGATGCGTTGGACCGCTCACTGTCACGGCATGCTCCAGCAACCGATCCATGGCCGCCTCAAGCACAGTCTGGGCCGTGGGCCGGTCCTCTGGAGCGTAGGACAGTGCACTGACAACCACGTCTCGCAGGCTCTCCGGCAGACCGGAAAGGTCAGGATCCGTATCGAGCATCCGCTGCACCGGCATATCAGCGTAAAACGGTGGATGCCCTGTCGCGGCATGCACGATCGTCGCGCCCAGGCTGTACACGTCGGCCGGCTCACTCGCCTTACGGGAGTCCTTCGCCTGCTCCGGGGCCATGTACGCGAGCGTTCCGACGGGAGAGTCTCCGGACGTGAGCCCGGTCGCCCCACCCACGTGGGAGACGCCGAAGTCGATCACGCGCGTGCCATGGGTCGTCACCAGTACGTTGCTGGGTTTCAGATCTCGGTGGAGAAGGTGGACGGAGTGGATGTGGATCAGCGCCTCGGACAGGCTCGCGGCCAGCCACCAGCCTCCAAGCTCACTGACCGGCCCATGCTGGTCGAGCAGCCTCGCGAGCGAGGGCGCATGGATGTACTCGGTCGCGATCCAAGGCTGCTCGGCGTCGGGGTCGGCGTCCACGAGCGCGGCCGTATGGAATCCGCCGACGCGCCGGATGGCCTCCAACTCCTGGGCGAAGCGCTGGCGGAAGTACGGCTGGTCCGCCAGCGCGGGCTTCACGACCTTGATCGCCACAGGACGAGGGCTGCGGTAACCGAGATAGACGACGCCCATCGCGCCCTGGCCGAGACGCCCGGTCAAACGGAAACCCGCGATCTCTCGGGGGTCCTTGTCCCGCAGCGGCTCGAACACCCTCGCCCCCGTTCCGTGTCCGAGCGCACACACGTGACGCACAACACACGAAGAACCACAAGTCAACAACGAGAGGTTATCAGCGGCGCGGGCTTCCGCTCGTGCCCTCTCGAGATCTCGACCAAGGCGTATTTGAGCATCGCCCCATGCCGGAATAAACACCCCCCGACCTCGATTGTTCCTTCCCGTCGATCAAGGTGGGGCGGGGAGGCTCATGAGCAACCTGAAGGTCTTCAGGGTGAGAGGCCGACAGGCGACGGAGGTGCCGGGGGCCTCCGTGGGGGTGGAGGTCGATCTGCAGCGGCTGATCGAGGCCAACATGGAGGCGATGCTCGGCATCCGCTTCCTGGCGACCGAGTATCGCACCGGCCATCACGGCGGCCGGATCGACTCCCTCGGGCTGGACGAGAACGGCACGCCCGTCATCGTGGAGTACAAGCGCAACCGCGACCAGAACGTCATCAGCCAGGGGCTTTCATACCTGTGGTGGCTCCACGACCACCACCACGAGTTCGAGAGCCTGACCCGGGAGAAGCTCGGCGACGAGGCTGCCGCGGAGATCGGCTGGAGCGCTCCGCGGATCGTCTGCGTCGCCGGCGCCTTCACCCACCACGACACGGTGGCTGTGGAGATGATCGGCCACCGGATCGACCTGGTGACGTACCGGGTCTTCGAGGACGTGCTGACGCTGCAGCTCATTGCGTCAGCCGGCGGGAGCCGCACCTCTGCGCGGGGCAGAGCGTCGGGATCGGCCCGCGCAACGTCTGCGGCACCGAAGTCGGTCCAGCAGTATCTCGACGAGTCGCCCGAGGATCTCAAGGAGCTGTACGCGGACCTCGACGAGCTGCTGCTGTCCCACCGAGATGTACTCAAGGAGCCCCAGCTCCACTACGTCGCATACCGGCGGATCATGAACGTGGCCACGGTGCGCGTGCAGCCGCGCAACCGGCTGCTCGTGGTCAATCTGAGGCTCGATCCGGACACAGTCGAGCTGCAGGAGGGCTTCTCCCGCGACATGCGCGGTGTGGGTGTCCTTGGAATCCGAGACGGAGTCGAGGTGCGGATCGGCTCACGTGAGGACCTCGCACGAGCGACCGATCTGATACAGCGGAGCATCGAGGCCGGGTAACTCTCCCTACAGCAAAGGGCGGTTGTTCCACCAGCATGGTGGAACAACCGCCCCTTCTGCGTTCGGGCTCTGCCGCCCGGGGCTTCTCGGTCTCACTCTTCGGGCCCGGCGAGTTCGAAGTCGTCCTGGGTCAGCGCACCTCGCAGCCGCTGTTCGGCGATGTCGGCGTAGTGCTCGGAGAGCTCGGCTCCGATGAATTTGCGACCCTCGCGCAGGGCGGCGACGCCGGTCGTACCGGAGCCGGTGAAGGGGTCGAGGACCGTTCCGCCCGGCGGACAGATCTTCACCAGCTCCTGCATCACTTCCACGGGCTTCTGTGTGATGTGCACGCGGTCCTTCCTGGGCTGACTCGCGGTGTAGAGGCCCGGCAGGTAGACGGGGTTCCGGTCGGGGTCGACCGCGCCCTTGGTGCCCCAGACGATGTACTCGCAGGACTGCTTGAGCCGCCCCTTCTGCGGTCGGGAGACCGGCTTGTGCCACGAGGCGATGCCGCGCCAGGTCCAGCCGGCCGCCTGGAGGGCGTCGGTGGTGGTGGGCAGCTGCCTCCAGTCGGTGAAGACGAGTGCGGCGCCGGACTCGACGGTGGCCCGGTAGGACTCGGTGAGCAGGAGGGTGAGCCAGAAGCCGTACGAACGCTGGTCGCGGTTCTCGCCGGGGAAGTTGGCGAGGTCGTGCTCAGCGTCGCCCGAGGTGTACTTCGCGCGGGCACTACGGCCGGTTCGCTCGCTGCTGGTTCGGCCGCCGCTGTTGTAGGGCGGGTCCATGATGACGGCATCGACGCTGTTGTCGGGGATGCCGGCGAGGGCGGTCAGCGCGTCGCCTCGGTGCAGGGTGTACGGCATTGCGCGGTTCTCTCTTTCCGAAGGGAGGGTCGTGCGCCTGATTCCGCGTTCCCGGAATTCTGCACACGCCAGCGTGGGTCGCTCCCGGCCGCCGCATAGACAGCCGCCCGGGGCGAGCAATGGGCTGGAGAGTAACCGTCATTCCCGGCCGCGCCTAACGATGCTCTGCTACCGGATGACGGGTCCCGGCCGCCGGACGAGGCGTCGTTTGGTGCGGCCGGAATCCGTCTCTACAGTCTCGCCGTGTTCGACGGACGGGGCCTGGCTTCGCCTCCTTTGAGCTGTGTTGCTCCGTGTTGTCCCGTCCAGATGACGACGTGGGCAGCGCTCATGAAGCGGCGCGAAATTTCGACGGGAGAGATTCTCCATGTGGCGTGTGAGATTACGAGCGCGGCTGGCTGCCGCATCTCAGCAAAGGGGTTTCCGGAGTTCGGGAGTTAGCCGCTCCCGACCTCCGGACTCTCCATTCCCTGATCCCAGGTGATGTGAATTCCTGACCGGCGCGGTGCCGGTGACCTTTTCGACGAGAACGCTGGTGCCGCGCTGCCTTCGAGTAAGGAGCTGCTGATGCAGCATGCCCAGGCACGCCCATCTCCGGAGCACGGCTCCCACACCCACCCCTTGGCGGACGGCTCGCGATCGTGAAGGCGGGCGCGGCGATAGTCGGGGCCGTCGCGCTCGGTCCGCTGCTGCTGGTCGCCCCGCTCGCCATGGCTCTGGCCGGTGCCAGCAGTGCCCAGGCCGCCTGCGCGGGCGGCAATACACAGGCTGTGGATTCTGCTGCGGTCGCCAAGCAGGTGGAGTCGATCCTCAAGGGCGGCGGCAAGGCCGCGGTGTCGGTCCCGGGCTTGGACGATCCTGCGGAGCAGATCCCGAACGCCAGGACGATCCAGGCCACCGGCGTCGCCATGAAGGTGCCGGCCCGGGGGCAGATCGTGGCCCTGGCCACGGCCCTGCAGGAGTCGGGGCTGCGGAATCTGGACTACGGCGACCGGGATTCGCTCGGCCTCTTCCAGCAGCGTCCCAGCCAGGGCTGGGGAACGGCCCAGCAGGTCCGCGATCCGGTGCACGCCTCGACGAAGTTCTACGAGGCGCTGCTCAAGGTCTCGGGCTGGCAGTCCATGACCGTCACGCAGGCCGCGCAGGCGGTCCAGAAGAGCGGCTTCCCCGACGCCTACGCCAAGTGGGAGCCGCTGGCCACGGCTCTGCAGAGGGCCATCGCCAAGTCGCTGTCAACCGAGTCGAGTTCTGGCAAGGGCGACGAGAACGAGCAGACGTATTCGGTGCCTGGCGGGTGCGGCACCGGTGAGGACGGGGCCAAGTTCGGTCCGATCCCCGCCGGCTCCGTCCCCAAGAGCTACAAGATCCCGGCTGATGCGCCCAAGTCGATCCGCACCGCCATCCGCTGGGGCCTGGGCCAGCTCGGCACTCCGTATCAGTGGGGTGGCGCGTGCACCAATCCGCACGGCCAGGACCCGATGGGCCGCTGCGACTGCTCGTCCCTGATGCAGGCGTCGTACAAGGCCGGCGGCATCTCGCTCTCCCGGACCACGTACACGCAGGTAAAGGACGGCAAGGCGGTCGGTGTCGACGCCCTCAAGCCGGGCGATCTCCTCTTCACCCGCGGTACGGCCCAAGTCCCAGAGCACGTCGGGATGTTCATCGGTGACGGCCTGATCCTGCACGCTCCGCGCACCGGTGACGTGGTCAAGATCTCGACCCTCGCCGACTGGCGGCCGGACGTCCTCGCCGCCCGCCGGATCGTCTGACCACCCCTTCCTCTCCCCTCTCGCACCTCCCTCTCCGGGCCTTCGCACGCCCTAAAATCGCACTGGAGTTCCAATGAAGCTCATTCAGCACGCCCAGATCCTGGCGTACAACCCCGGCGTCACGCCGAGCGAGGGCGGCCTGCCCGGTCTCGACGTCCTGAAGAAGGTCATGGGCAGCATCAACCTGTTCGGCATCATCGCCGTGGTCGGCGCCCTCGCCATCTCCGCCCTCGTCTGGGCCTGGGGCCACCACAGCGGCGGCCACCAGGCGGAGGCCAACGGCAAGAAGGGCACTGTCGTCGCCGCCGGCTGCGCGCTGCTGCTCGGCGCGGCCAACGGCATCGTGGCGTTCTTCTCGGCGATGGGGACGCAGGTTCACTGATGTCGAAGGAACGTTTCCCCTCCGCCAGCCAGCGAAGGCATGGCGCCCCGTCCTCGGTTCTGCGCCGCGCCTCGATCGGCGGCATCGTCCTCGCTGTTCTGCTGGCCATCGCCGGTCTGGTCGCGTACGCCACCCGTACGGAGAGCCCAGCCCCGTCGAAGGCCACCCCTACGCCGGCATCCTCCTCGGCATCCCCCTCCCCGGCCGCCACCACGCGCACCGGGGCGGCGGTGGCCGCCCCGCCCAGGACGACCGATCCGATCGCGTTCGCCAAGGCCGCCACCAAGGTCCTGTGGACGTACGACACCCGCTCCTTCTCGCAGGCCGAGCACCTTGCCGGCCTCAAGCAGTGGATGACCGACGAGAAGAAGTACGCCGACTGGAAGTCGGTCTCGAACCAGGTGCCCAGTCCGGTGCTGTGGTCGCGGATGCACGACAACGGTCAGCACGCCAGCGCCACGGTCGGCGAGGGCCACTTCCCGCAGGCGTTCAAGACCGCCCTGGCCCAGGACCCCGGCGCGATCACCGAGGCGTACGTCTACGCCATCACGGTCACCGGCAAGCAGTCCATCGCCTGGAAGGGCTCCGGCGCCGGAGCCGAGTCCCGCTCGACGACCCTCGCCGTCCAGTGCCGACCGCACCAGGACTGCGCCCTCGTCGGGGTCCTGCCGAACGTCGCGCCGTGATCGCCCTCAACCCGCGAAAGGAGGTGCCCTCATGGGGGCTTGTGACCTTCCTCTGATGAGCACCGTCTGCAACACCGTCGGCGGTGTCGTCGGTTCGACCGGCGAGGCGATCACGGTCGGCATCGGCGCCTGGATCGCCAAGTCGATGGGCGAGATGGCCCAGGCCGCCGCGGACCTGGCTTCGAAGGCCGTCGACAGGACCACAGCCATCGATCTCAACGCCGAGTGGTTCAGGAGCAACTACGAGCTGATCCTGCCTATCGGCCTCATCCTCACCGTCGGCACGTTCTGCCTGCAGCTCACCCGCGCCGCCTGGCGTCGGGACGAACGCGCCCTTGTTCAGGCGGTCTACGGAACGGTGGCCGGAGTGCTGTTCGCCTTCGCCGCCATCGCCTGCACCACCGTCGCGATCACTGTGGTCGACGCGCTCAGCGCCGGCCTCTTCAAGGCGGCCAACACCTCCGTGGACGACGCCGTCCGCCGCATCATCGCGGTCAACAACCTGGGGCCCATGTACGCCCTGGGCTGGACTCTCCCAGCCATCGCCGCGCTCGGTTGCGCGGTGGGGGCCTTCCTGTACTGGGCGGTGATGGTCGCCCGCAAGGTCGGCATCCTGGTCCTGGTCACCCTGGCCGTATTCGCCGGGGCCGGCGGCGGCTGGGAGGTCGCACGGCGCTGGCGACGCGGCTGGATCGAGGCGACCAGCACCCTGATCGTCTCCAAGCTCCTGATGACCATCGTGTTCCTGCTGGGCGTCTCGGCCATGGGCAAGACCGACGCGAGCGACGGACTCAGCGCCCTGTCGGACGCGATCGCGGGCATCGTCGTGATGGTCCTGGTACTGCTCTGCCCCTACGCCACGTACAAGTTCGTCCACTGGGCGGCCGACGGCGGCGGCCACGACGACCTGCACCGCACCGGTGTCGCAGGCATGGCGGTCGCCGCAGGGGCGGCGAAGACCGCGGGGCAGCTCGCGGTCCAGGCCGGCACCGGGATGCGGGCTCCGCAGGGGCCAGCGAAGGTGCCGGGCCAGGGCTCCGGTGGCGTCGCCTCCGGGATCGACCCGACGGGCGGATCCGGTGGTGAGGCCAAGCCGAAGCAGACCCACTTCCGCTTCGGTGAGGATCCGAACGCGACCGGCGACAAGGGTCAGGCGCTGATCCGCCGTCCTCCCACGGACGGCGACCGCGGAGTCCCGCTCATCCAGCGCCCCGGTGGCAGCGAGGCGTCCGACTCGGCGCCGGTGGTCTCCGGACCGACGCCACAGGGCGCCTCGGTCGCGCCGCCGCAGGTCACGCACCTGGACCCGCCGGCACCACGGCGCGGCGGTCCTCCGCCACAGGGTGGCGCCACCCCGCAGCGGTGGATCTATCCCGGACCAGCGGATCGATCGGGCTCGTAGCCCGCAGCTGACGGGGCGGGCCGAGGCCCGCCCGGCCCGCCCCGTCCTCCTCTTCTTCCTTCTCTTCGACGTTCCAAGGACGGCTTCGCCATGCTCTCTGACGCTCCACACCCCGATGGTCCGGCCACCGTCAAGTTCCCTCATCGCTCGCGCCGGGGCGTGTTGCTCGGTCTCTCGGCTCCTCAGCTGATCGTCGTCGCGGCCTGCGGTCTGCTCCTGCTCGGGGTGCTGCTGACCTCCGGTGTGACCGGAGCGCTCAAGCTCGTACCGCTGTTGGCCGTCGTCCTCGCGGGGGTCTTCATCCGCCACCGCGGGCGCTCGCTCGCCGACTGGGCGCCGATCGCGACCCGGTACGCGCTCCGCCGCTTCCGCGGTCAGCTGATCTGGCTCACCCGCCCGTCGACCCGACCGCAGCGGGAGGGCCTTCTCCACCTGCCCGGCACGGCCGCGTCGCTGCGGGTGGTCACCTCGCCGGACGGCCGCCTCGGCGCGGTGCACGATCCGCACCAGGCCACCCTCGCCGCCGTGGTGAAGGTCTCCTCCCGCGCCTTCGCCCTGCTCGACCCCGCCACCCAGACCGGCAACGTCTCCGGCTGGGGCCACACCCTGGCCGCGCTCGCGCGCACCGGCCACATCGCCCGCGTCCAGGTGTTGGAGCGCACCGTCCCCGACTCCGGCGACGCGCTCAACCGCTACTGGCACGAGCACGGCAACGTCCAGACCCCGCTTGCCGGTCCGATCTACGGCGACCTGCTGGCCGCCGCTGGCCCCGCCGCCGCACCCCATGAGGCGTACGTCTCCCTCGCCCTCGATCTCAAGGCGGCCCGGCACCTGATCAACCAGGCCGGCGGCGGGCTCACCGGGGCCTTCGCCGTTCTGTCCCAGCTCGCCTCCACCTTCGATCAGGCCGCCCGGACCTCCGGGCTCATGCCCGGGGGCTGGCTGCCCGCGCGCGAGATCGCCGCCGTGATCCGCACCGCGTACGACCCCAAGGCGTCGGCCGCGCTCGACCGGTGGTCCGACTCGGGCCGTCCGCAGGCCGACCCCGCTGCCGCCGGGCCGGTCGTCCTGGTCGAGAAGGCCGACCGCATCCAGACCGACTCGGCCCACCACGCCACGTTCTGGATCGAGAACTGGCCTCGCATCGATACCAGCCCCGGCTTCCTTCACCAGCTGCTGTTCACCACCGGCGTGCGCCGCACCCTCTCGCTGACCTACGAGCCCAAGGGACTGGACGCCGCCCTCAAGGACGTTCAGCGCAAGAAGGCCACCGTGATCGCGGACGCCGCCGAGCGGGCCCGCAAGGGCCAGGTCGACTCCGAGGAGGACTCGGTCGAGTACGCCGACATCAAGCAGCGCGAGCGCCAGCTCATCGCGGGGCACGCCGATGTCGCGCTCACCGGGTTGCTCACCGTGAGCGCGGACACCAGCGAGGAACTCAACGCCGCCTGCGCCGCCATCGAGACCGCGGCCGTCGCCGCCCTCGTCGACCTGCGCCTGCTGACCTGGCAGCAGGCCGAAGCCTTCACCAACGCCGCTCTGCCGCTCGCCCGCCTGTAGCGCGGCCCAGCACCACCGACCGCGCTCTACCGAAGGGCACTCCCATGCCGACCGAGCCCCTGCCCGAACTGGCTCCGGACTTCGTCCCGTTCGCCACCGCCGCGCTCGACTTCCACCGGGCCATCAACATGCCCGTCGCCCCGGTCGCCGCCAGCCGCACCGAACTGGACTCCCTGCACGCCCATCTGGTCGCCCTGTACGGCCTGCTGGACGCGCACACCGCGCGGACTTCTCCAGTGGCCGCAGCCGAGGGTGATCACCTCAGGGCCTGCCGTATCCGGCTGTGGCAGGCAGCCGAGCACCTCCACGCCGCGTATCACGCGGCCCCGCAGCGACTCACCGGCCGCCTCCCCACGCGGGAGGCGTGCCGGGCCCGCCTTCCCGAGGGCGCCCCCGACCTCACCGTGTGCCAGCGCCACCTGGCCACCGCCGCCCGCGTCCGCCGTGACCACACCCCGGCCGACCTGCGCGACCCCTTCACCGGCCTCACCCGCCACTGACCACCGGAGCACCACCGCCATGCCCAACCGCACCACCCGCGCCAGCGCCAGCCCGCTGTTCGTCCCCCGCAAGACCGACCGCCGCACGGCCCGCGCCGCCCGCGACCAGTTCGCCGCCGCCCGCGACAAGGCCCGCCACGCGGCCCGGCCCGAAGCCCGCCGTACCGAGACCGGCATCGATCCCGAACTGCGCGCCACCTACTCGGCCGCCGGCCGACCGGGTCCCGCATCCGCCCGCGGCGGCCGTCTCAAGCTCCCCGCCCACCGGATGACCACCGCCACCGCGTCCGGCGCCTACCCCTTCCTCGCCGAGGGCGGCCTGGGCGCCCAGGGCATCTACGTCGGCCGCGACGTGCACGCAGAAGCCGCCTTCACCTACGACCCGTTCGCGCTGTACGGTCGGCTCGACGGCTTCACGAACCCGAACATCCTCCTGGCCGGGATCATCGGCATGGGCAAGTCCGCCCTGGCCAAGTCCCTCGCCGTGCGCGCCGTCGCCTTCGGCTACCGCATCTACGTGCCCTGCGACCCCAAGGGCGAATGGACAGTGGTCGCCCAGGCGCTGGGCGGACAGACCATCGCACTCGGCCCCGGCCTCCCCGGTCGGCTCAATCCGCTGGACGCCCCCGCCAGGCCGTTCGGCGTCAGCCCGGAGGACTGGGCGGGCGAGGTCCGCAAGCGGCGCCTGCTTCTCCTAGGCTCGCTCGCGAAGACGGTCCTACGGCGCGACCTGCACCCGATGGAACACACCGCCCTGGACGTGGCGCTCGACCACGCCGTCGTACGCGCCGAAGCAGCCGGGACCACCCCGCTGCTCGGTGACGTGGCATACGTACTCGGCTCGCCCGAGCGGCTCGACGCTGCGCTCGGTGACCTGTCCGGACGCCTGGGACGGGCGGCCGAGGACCTGGCCCACGCGCTGCGGCGCCTCGTGCACGGCGACCTGGCCGGCATGTTCGACGCGCCGAGCACCGTGGCCTTCGACCCGGCCGCGCCGATGCTCTCCATCGACCTGTCCCGGCTCGGCGGCGCCGGCGACGACACCGCGCTCGTCCTGGCGATGACCTGCGCCTCCGCGTGGATGGAGTCCGCGCTCTCCGACCCCACCGGCGGACGACGCTGGGTGATCTACGACGAGGCATGGCGCGTGATGCGACACGTCGCCCTGCTGGAACGCATGCAGAGCCAGTGGAAGCTCAGCCGAGGGCTCGGCATCGCCAACATGATGGTCATCCACCGCCTCAGCGACCTCCTCACCGCGGGCGACGCCGGCTCCCGGGGCCGCGCGCTCGCCGAGGGCCTGCTCACCGACTGCTCCACTCGCATCATCTACCGCCAGGAAGCCGACCAACTCGCCTCTGCGGCTTCCCTGCTGGGCCTCACCGGCGTCGAGACCCAGGCCGTCTCCGCTCTCACCAAGGGGCGCGGTCTGTGGAAGGTCGCAGGCCGGTCGTTCATCACTCAACATCTTCTCCACCCGCACGAGCGCGAGCTGTTCGACACCGACTCCCGGATGCACGCCTGAGCCGTCCGTTCGCGATCAAGGCCCTCCTGGGGAGCCGACGCATCGCCCGCTCCCCCTCTCCACACACCATCCGCACCCCTTCGTACAGGAAGCCGTCCCCATGCACCTGCAGCGCACGATCCGTCGCGACCTGCGCCGCCTCGCCCAGCTCTACTCCGACGCCGCCCAGGCCCACACCGCACACGGCCGAATCCCTGCGGCGACAAATGCGTCCGGCCCCCTGGACGAGGCCCGCCGGGTGAACGGCCGACGCTTCGCTGAGCCCGAGGGCGACGGTGCCCGTCATGGCTGAGCCGGTCTGGATCACTCTCGGCAAACACCCGGAGCTGGGGCTCACCGCCGCCACCGCCCAGGACGACCTCGGTGCAGCGCACCGGCTCTTGGTGGATGCCGGATTCTCGGCCGGGCACCCTGATTTCGCCTACATCCTCGGCGGCAACCACCCAGGCGATGTCCGAGCGGCGCTTCAGCAGCTCGACAACACCGCTGCCACCCACCACGTCGCGATCGACGACGCCTCTCTCTTCGAACCGGCTCCTCACGAGGACGTCCCGCCCACGAAGCACCTCCTCGTCCCCTCGTCCGGTCTACCGGACCCCCAGCGGGATCTCGCGGAGTTCGCCGGGGAACTGGCGGCACGGCTCCCCGGCACCTGGCATGCCGCCTCCCATGGGCCCAACGCGTACGCGGAAGATTTCCCGCTCGGCGAGCGGGTCTGGGATCGCGGGCACGTGAGCTGGGCCTTCTCCGAGTTCACGCCGCTCAGGAACGCGGTGCTCACCAGTGACTCGGGCGTCGAGCTGGTCGTCTTCGACCGGCCTCTGCGCAGGCACGAGTTCCTGGTCGCCGCGCTGGAGCCACGAGGCAGTGGCTTCGCCGCGACCGCCGAGGCGCCCACTGGCATCGTCGTGAGCGCCGACCCGGCGCGAGCGGCGTCCCGTGTGACCGAGCGCCTGTTGCCCCGGTACGAGAAGGCCGTCCACCAGGCCCGCATCGAGCAGCTCGCTCTCGCCGTGGCCGCCGGAGAGCGGGTACTCGACGAGTGGGACGCTGTCTCGGACAGCCTGTGCGATGCCGATCACTGGCCGCTCGACGAGCGGTACGACCTGCGCCAGCGGGTACGGGACGCGGAGATGTGGGCGCAGTTCGCCCCCTTCCTCGACCACGGCCCGGCCCTGGCCGCGCACGCCGAGGAGACGCTTCCCCTCCTTGACCCCGCCGAGCGTGTGGCCGGGCGCTGGTCGTACCGGCTCCGGGCCCTGCGTGAGACGCTGGACGGCGGCGCCCGCGTACAGACCGAGTTCCAGGTGGTCGCCGAGGCGCTGCTGCCCGACCACCCCCGCTCCGGGGAGGTCTTCGCGGACGCCGTGGCCCTGCGCAACGCGGAGGGCTGGCACTACTCCCTGACGTGGATGGACAACGCCGGCGTACTCGTCGACATGGCGCGAGCTGAGGAGGCACTACCCGCGCCACCTGCCCGACCAGTCCCGACGCAGCAGGCAGCCCAGTCTGCACGGGCAGAGGCAGCCCGTGCCTGGTCACCGCACGCCGCTCGCCAGATCACCGCGGCGATCGAGACGGCCGGCGGTCCGCTGGCCATCCGCTTCTTCAACGGCACCAGGCCGCCGCGCTCACGCTGACTAGCGCACTTTTCCGGCCACACCAAACCCGTCTTCCGGCCGCATCCTCGTCCTCCGCACGGCCCCGACCTCTGCGAGGTGCATCTTCATGGCGGAAACCCGCCCGCACATCACTGTCGGCCACAACGACCGGTACGGCGTCGTGGCGGCGACGTTGCACGACAACCACGTCGCCGAGCACATCCTGCGGCTCGTCGGCTTCGAGCGGCTGCCCGGCAGCACCCTGTACGGCCTGACCGATCCGCACCGTGACCCCGTCCGACGCGGGGCGCAAGCGGTCCAGTCCCTGCGGGCCGCGCAGTACAGCGTCACCTCCGATGCCGCGTACGACCTCCAGCCCCATACCCGGCTCGGCGCGGGACGAGGTCTCCTCGACCGACTGGAGAAACCTTCCGGCCCGTCGGTGTCCACCGTTGAGGAAGCCGCGTTCGCCTCGGCACGCACGCTCGACGCCGACATCCGGGCAGGCCGGATTGTCGTTCACGACCAGGTCCGCGATCCCGAGGGCACCCTGCGCGCGGTGGGCACGGACACGCGCACCCGCGAGGGTGTCCTGCTCCACGGCGTGGGTGACCTCCGCTATGTCGAGACCCGGCTCGCCAACACGGACCTCGCCTTCGACGCCTTCTCCTACATCCGCGGCAACGGGCGCCCCGATCCGACGCCCTCGACCCAGCAGCGCCGGGCGCAGGCCGCTACCGCGATCTCGCCGGCCCGGGCGGGTCTCCCGCCGGCGCGACATCCCACCGTCCCCGTCGAGTTCCGCCCTGCCCCCGCCGCCCCGCAGCCGGTCCGCACCCGATAGACCGCACACGCCAAGGAGCCCTCCCGGTGACTCTGCAACTCGAGCCGGACGTCGCCTTCGGAATGCACCCGACTTCGGGGTGGCCGCCGCCGTCGCGGACGACCGCCCGTTCCTGGACGAAGTCCTGCGCAAGCACCACTTCCGCCACAGCGAGTACCTCGACGTCTACCTGCTGCCGGACGACACTCCCCACAACACGGTGGTGCGGACCGTGGCCAGCGCGACCCGCGAGTTCCAGGATGCCGGTCTCTCCGTCGCAGCCGATCCCAGGATCATGGTTCCGCCACCGGTCCCGACTCCGGACGGAGTCCCGGCGCGGGCGACCCAACCTGGTCAGTCCCTGACCGCGTTGACCGGGCAACTGCACGAGCTGCGCCGCGCGGCGGACGTCTCCGAGGTCCTGGGCGAGATCCTCGACGAGCGCCACGGCGTCGTGCTCGACCTGGAGGAGTTCATCGACACGGCCGCCGCCTGGTGCGAGCGGCTCGGCACGCCCAATGGTCACGAGCTGGGCCTTCATCTGCGCAACATCGCTCATCACGTCGCCTTCCTCGGCGACCAACTCGTGGGAGCACAGCTCGAACTGGCCGTCATGCCCGACGCGACTCCCGCGAACGCCCCGCCCTTGGCCGAGGTGCCGTTGCCAGACCGGCAGGAGTGGCTGCGGGTCACGCACACCGCGCGAGCGCGCGCCGCCGTGGGGTCATCGCCCAACCGCCCCGCCAGTTCCCCGAAGCATCAGGACGAGGCAGTGCCTCGTCCCCAGAACGCCTCGGCCAGCCCGAGTCGCACCCGCTGATCCCCCATTACCTTCCCCCGACGTTCAAGGAGTCCGTCGCATGGCCGTGAAGAAGCTCTGGACCATCGACCACGCCTGCGGTCACACCAACGAGGCCGACCTCTCCGACCGTCCGGCCGACCGGCGTGCCGGGTACGCCCGCTGGCTCGCCGGCCGGGACTGCACCGACTGCTGGCGGGCCTCCCGCGCGGAGGACACCGAGGCCAAGTCCTAGTGGCTCGCAAAGCAGAGGGCAGCCGTGCGGGCCGAGGCCGAGGCGTGGGCCGAGCAGTACCGCATGCCCCCGCTGGACGGCACCGACCGCGCGGTCGCCTGGGCCACCCGCTGTCGCCACCAGCTCGTCTCCGCCGCGTTCACCGCACTCGTCGTCGAAGGAACGACGAGCGAGGCGGGGTGGGCGGCCATCGAGGACGCCACCCGGCCCCTGACCCGTGCCAGCTGGTGGATCGATCAGCGCGACGCCGACCCCGCGGACCTGCCCGAACTTCTGGAAGCCGCCTCCGCCGGCGATCGGCCGACCGAGAACCCCCACTTCTGAACGGAACCACCACGATGCCCACCCCGCCCGACGTCGTCATCACACGCCACCCGACCGGGAACGTCACCGCCGAAGGCGGAGACGAACTCGCCGTCGCCCTCCTCAAGCGCGCGGGCTTCGTCATCGAGACGACGCCTCTGTCCTTCTGGTACCGCCTGCCCTGGGACATGGGCGAGGCGCGCGAGAACGAGATGGCCAGCCACGCGGCCCGTATGCTCACCGCCGTCGGCTACCGCGTCGACCTCGGCCCCGACCTGCGCGTGGGTCGCCTCACCACTCCTTCCGACCCTCAGGGCAAACGCGTCCACGGCCAGCAGATCTTGCGGCTGACCGACGAAATCAACGGCGCCGGGACGTACGAAACCGCCGCCGACCTCACCGAGCACGTCCTCGACCCCAACGACGGTGTGCTTGTCCGCCTCAGCGAGTTCTTCGAGGCTGCCGCCGAGCAGGCCAAGGCATCCGAGACCGACACCGGCTGGGACCTTTCGTACGACTTCGCGGAAGCCGCCGCGACGCTCACCTCCCTCGGCGAGGACCTGTACAACGCCGCCGACCAGCTGAGGGCACTCGATCGTCCGGCGATGCCGAGCTGGAAGGCGCAGGTCGCCAACTACTACGCGACCGCCCCGGCCGCCGGGCGTACCGGAGCGCCCACCGCCACGCCTGAGGCGTCTGCCGCCGCCCCGCCGCCCGCGCCCAAGCCGAACCGGACGCGCTGACCACCACGCCACCGTCGTATCCGGACAACGCGACCGGGGCCGTCCCCCTCGGCCCTCTCCTCTTCCACCCGCCCGCACAGCCGCCAGGAGCCCACTCGTGATCGCCAGAAGAACCCGCCGGCCCCAGCCCACCGCCCATCTCGCACCACGTACCGGGACCGCACTTTGTCTCCTGCACACACCAGCACGCCCTCGACCACCACCGGCACCGACTTCCTGCTGTACCTGATGCTGTCCGTCGCCGCGCTCGGTGTGGGGGCCGGGACGTTGGCCTGGTTGTTCGGCAACGGCGCCAGCACCTTCACCAGGTCCGGCCCCTGGGCCCCCTACGAGCCGACTGCGGCGCTGCTGCACCCCCATGAGCTCTGGCCGCACCTCCCGCAGCCCGTCCTCGTCGGCGCCTGCTACGTCCTGCCCACGCTCGTCCTCCTGGCCGCCGCGCTGCTCGGTGTGAAGGTGTGGCTGCGACTGCGCGGCAATACCAAGGGGCTGGCCGACCAGCGCGATCTGGCTGATCTGATGCCGAAGAAGATCGCGGCCAAGGCGATCGACCTTCGTCCGAGCCTCAAGGGCACCAGGCCCAAGGACGTCGTCCCAGACGACCGCGGCGTTCTGCTCGGCACTCTCGCACCCGGCGCACGCGAGGTCCGCTCCTCGTGGGAGGACGTGATCCTGGCCATCATGGCGCCCCGGTCGGGAAAGACCTCCGGCCTGGCGATCCCGGCGATCCTGCGTGCGCCCGGACCGGTATTGCTGACCTCGAACAAGGCTGCCCGCGACGCCTACACCGCCACGCTCGCGGCCCGCGCCGAAGTCGGCACGGTGTGGACGCTCGATCCGCAGCAGATCGCCCATGCGCCACAGACGATGTGGTGGGACATCCTCGCCGACGCCCGCGATCTCGCCGGGGCCCGCCGCTTGGCGGGCCACTTCGTGACCGCCTCCGTGGACGAGTCGAGCGCGGGCGACTTCTGGTCCACCGCCGCCGCGAACACGCTCACCGCGCTGTTCCTCGCCGCAGCCCGCGACCGGCGGCCGATCACCGACGTCCTGGCATGGCTCGCCTCCCCGGCCGACCGCACCCCCATCGACCTGCTCCGGGACGCCGGACTCGACGCGGTCGCCGCCCAGCTCCAGGGCACCGTGGCCGGCGCCGTCGAGACCCGCGACGGCATCTTCGAGACCGCGCGGCAGTACGCCAGTTGCCTGCTCGACCCGGCCATCGCCGCCTGGGTCACGCCGCCCACCGGCCTCGGCAAGATCCGCGAGTTCAGGCCGGAGGCGTTCGCAACCAGCAAGGACACCCTGTTCCTGCTGTCGAAGGACGGCGGCGGCTCCGCCTCCGCGATCATCGCCGCCGCTGCCGACGCGGTGATGCGCGCGGCGGTCATCCAGGCCGAGCGCGACGGCGGGCGGCTCGATGCTCCGCTGCTCGCGATCCTCGACGAGGCCGCCAACGTGTGCAAGATCGCCGACCTGCCGGACCTGTACTCGCACCTCGGCTCCCGGGGCGTCATCCCGATCACGATCCTGCAGTCCTACCGCCAGGGCGTCCGTGTCTGGGGCGAGGCCGGGATGGACGCCCTGTGGTCCGCCGCGACGATCAAGCTCGTCGGCTCGGGCATCGACGACGCCGACTTCGCGGACAAGCTCAGCCGTCTGGTGGGCGATCACGACGTCCGTACGGTCTCGGTGTCCACCAGCGAGTCAGGCAAGTCCACGTCGGTCTCCATGCGCCAGGAGCGCGTGCTGCCAGCTGACGCGATCCGCGCCCTGCCCAAGGGTTCCGCCCTCCTGCTTGCCACCGGCATCCGCCCCGCGCTCCTCGACCTCAAGCCCTGGTACAGGGAGCCGGACGCCGACCAACTCGGTGCCGCGTCCGCCAAGGAGACAGCGGCGATCACCGAGCGAGCGCTGGCCAAGAACCTGCGTCGCGACGACTTCGGTCCGGCCGCATGACCCCGGTGCTGCCAGGCCCCCGGGTGACGAGACGCGATGGGGCACGCCCTCATCCGTCTCCATCCCCGGGCTTTCGTCCTCGTCCTCTTGAGGTACTCCCATGTCCCACCCCGTCCCGTCCTGGGCTTCGGTCCACCGGTCCGAGCGCCTGGCCGACACACCCGTCGTACGGCGTGGCGCCGACTGGTGGCTCGTGTCCGCGTCCGGGTCCGTGCTTGCCTCGGACCCCGTCCTCACGGGTGAACTGGACCGCTTCGCGGCCGACCTGACGGCGGCCAACCGCGCGGTCGCCGAGATCCGCGCCCTGGGCAACACCGCGCGCAAGGCACAGTCGTGACGCCACTCGTCCACGCCGAGCAGGCCGTGCTGGGCGCGATCTTCCTGAAGCCCGGCCAGCTCGACCAGCTCTCGCCCTGGCTGCGGCCGGAGCACTTCTCCCGCCCCGCCCACACGGCCATCTACGCCGCGATGCTCAAGCTCAAGGCCGACGGTCACCCAGCAACGGCCACGACGGCCGGCGCTCCCGTCCCGCTGGCCTGGCTGACCGACACGCTGCGGGAGGCAAGCATGCGCACGCGCGGCCTCACCGCCTCGCACCTGCACACCCTCGTGTCGGCGTGTCCGCGCCCCGACCACGCCCCGGTGTACGGGCGGATGGTCCTGGAGGGCGCCATCCACCGCAGTGTGGCCAAGCATGCCGCCCGTCTTCACCAGGCCGCGCTCGATGACGGCCGTGCCGGCACGGTGGAAGAGACGCTGCACCACGCCCAGGTCCTGGCCGACGTACTCGCTGACCTGGCTCGCGGCTGGGGTGCCGAGGCGCGGTCCGTGGAACCACCCGTGGCGTACGCGCCCCGGGCCGAGCGCCCCCAGCCGGTGGGCGAGCAGGTCCTCGCCGACGAGGAGTTCCTCCTCGGCTGTCTTGCCTCCCGCCCCGAGCAGTTGCTCGGCCTGGTGCGGTGGCTTCGCCCCGGTGACTTCTCCGACCCGGGACATCAGCAGATCTACCGCGCGCTGGGAGCCCTGCACCATCGCGGCGAGCCGATCGACCAGCTGACCGTGCTGTGGGAGGTCCAGCGTCGCGGCTCTCTGGCCGACGGGACGCTCGATGCCGAGCGTGTGCGGCGGGTCTGCGATCCGCTCGTGGGCTTGGCCGCCGAGCACTTCGGCGAGCAGGTCGTCCAAGCCTCTCTCGTCCGCACGGCCGCCCTGGCGGCCCAGCAGGTGGGAGCCCTGGCCAGCCGCGACGCCCTCGCGCCCGGACAGCTCATCGGGTACGCCCTGCACGCGCTCGGCCCGCTGGACGAAGTGCGTCACCGTCTGCGCCTCGCGCACGAAGCCGAACCAGAGCCGCAGCGGCCGGCCAGTCGGCCCGGTGCGCCGCCACCCGCCGCCCGCATCGACGCCGCCCGAGCCCGCAGCCGCCTCGCGGCCACCTCGGCTCCCTCGACAGCTGTCACGACCTCCTGCGCCGCGCTTCCCGACCGACACAACCACCGGAGTCCGTCATGACCGACCACACCGGCCGCGCGGGCCTGGAGAAGGACGAACTGTACGCAGTAGCTCAGGAGTTCGAGCAGGCCCGCCACGCGATCGTCGGGTCGTACACAACGACCTCCCTGCCCGACCTGGTCACCGCGTCCCGTCATCTCGCCGCACTGACGGGACTGGTGAAGGACCTGTCCGACGAGGTCCTCTTCCGCGCCACCGACAACGACCCGGGACTCGACTTCGGTCCGGTCATCGCGGCCTACACGAGCGCGTCCACCCCTGCGGGACGGGCCGTGAACAACTACACCGAAGCCTTCGAGCAGCTCGGATTCCTGCGCAGGTACGCGGAAGCCCCAGCGACGGCAAACCTTCGCGACGCCCGCCAGGCCGCGTTCAACGTCGTTCAGGACCGGCTGGACCTCACCGTGGACTCGCTCCAGGAAACCTTCGTCACACTGCGGCACGCCGCCGACCGGATCGACGGCACCCCGCCCCGCGTCCTCGCGGCACTGAGCCGCTCGGCATACCCAGCGAACTCGATCTACCGCGTCCCGGCGAAGCTCCCCGCGACCGAGCCGATCCGCCTCGCCTACATGCCGGTGTCCCGCCATGCGCGCTGACCTTCCAGCGGCACCGCTCCAGCCGTCGATCGGGAGTATGTGTTCCGGGTACGGCGGCCTGGATCTCGGCGTCCAGGCCGTCCTCGGCGGCACGGTCACCTGGCATGCCAAGGTCGATCCGGGCCCGGCCCGGATCCTGTCCCGCCACTGGCCTGGCGTGCCTAACCTCGGCGATATCACGGCCGTGAACTGGGCCGATGTCTCGGAGGTGTGCGTCCTGACGGCCGGGTTCCCCTGTCAAAGACGTCTCGGTCGCCGGCCGTCGCGCCGGACTGGCTGATGGCACCCGGTCCGGCCTGTGGTTGCACATCGCCCGTGCCATCGAAGCCCTCAACCCGTGCCTGGTGGTCATCGAGAATGTCCGAGGACTCCTCACCTCCCCCGCCGGTTCCCCTGGCGACGTGGAACCCTGCCCGTGGTGTCTGGGAGACACCGCAGGCCAGCCTGCTGTGCGCGCCCTCGGTGCCGTACTCGGCTCCCTGGCCGACCTCGGGTTCGATGCGCTCTGGTGCGTGCTTCGCGCCTCTGACGTCGGAGCCCCGCACAGCGAGCGGATCTTCCTCGCCGCTTGGCCCTCCATGCGGTCCGGCCCTGTTGAAGACGCCGACGAGCAACCTGGCCACGAACGGAGGGAGTCAGCATCCGACGAAGAGGAAGCAAGGGGGCCACGGCCCCAATCTGGCGGACGAGGTCGAGTGGCTGCTGCCGACGCCGAAGGCGTCGGACGGCACCAAAGGGTCGCCGAACCAGCGTCACGGGAACGGGGACCTGACGCTGCCCTCGGCAGCGGCCCGCCTGTTGCCGACTCCACGAGCCAGCGACACGGGCACTCCGGGACGCCGACCGGGCACCGGCTTTCGGCCTCCGCTCTCGGCAGTGGTGCTCCCCTTGTTCACCCAATCGACGCCGACGGACGACGGGCGTGGGGGCCGTACGCCGCCGCCATCGCTCGATGGGAGAGGGCGACACGACCGGCGCCCCGGCCCACCGACGAAGCGGGCCGCCTCAGCCCGCTGTTCGTCGAGTGAATGCAGGGGCTTGAAGTCGGCTGGGTGACAGCCACTCCGGGGCTGGGCCGTCCCGCCCAACTGGCTGCCCTGGGCAACGGAGTCGTGCCCCAGCAAGCGTCTCGCGCACTGGAGATCCTTGCTCCTCCGGTCCCGCTCTGCGGCCATCACGGCCTGCGGTGACCGGCGGCTCCTACACCAGTTTCCCCGGCCGGGCCAAACCCGGGTTTCTCCGGATCCTCGCCACCCCAACCACCCGATCTTGCGAAGGGGTAGCGATGGCTGAACCCGCTCAGGAGAGCGAGCCTATACGTGTGCCGGACCACGACCTGGACGACTTGGTCTCCATGGTCGCGAGGCTGGTCACGGAGAGCCGTAAGCAGGGCGAGACGCTCGCCCGACTCACCGACGACGCCCCGCTCTCGGACGACGAGGGCAGCGCGTATGAGCACGGTGGCGGCGAGGGCTCGGTCGCCGCGTCAGCGGCGGCCGAGCCGGGCGGCTCCCAGGAAGGCCCAGCGTCCATCTTCATCCTGGCGCTCGACGGCAACGCGTACGTCGAGGAACTCGCGGCGCTGACTAGTTGGGTGCACGACCTGCTGCTGCCGGTCTACGGACGGGAGATCACCACCAGCCGCCCGTGGTGCCACCAGTGGCAGGAGCATCCCGAGGCCGTGGCCCGACTGCATGCCCTGTGGCTGGCCTGGCAGCAGCTCACCGACGTCGAGGCCGGCCTCACCGGCCCCTCGACGTGGCACCGCGACCACCTCGAACCGACCCTGCTCCAACTCCGTGCACCCGACGGCCCGTTCGGCGCGTGCACCACCAACGCGGCCCGTCCCGACCACCGGCTCCTGGCCTCGCCCGAGCCCGCGGGAGCCTGATATGGCCGACACGTACGAGCCCTCGGTACCGGACTACCGGATCGACGGCTTCGAGGCCGTCTCCGAGCAGATCGAGGAGGACTTCTTCTCGGTCACGCTCTCGGACGACGTGTTCGTGGCCCTCGCCGAACACCACAGCGACGACGGGCGCGACACCTACCTGCTGTACCACGACCGGGCGGCCATCTGGGATACGCCCGGCACAGCCGAGTACGTCGCGTTCCACCTCACCCGTGACGTGGAGCGGCGGACCTTCGACTTCGCGTATGAGCGGGCTCCCGTCGTGCCGCTCGCCCAGAACTGGCTCATCCGCCGGGGCTGCCCGCCAGAGGCCACCATGCCGACCCGCAACCACGGGCCCCGCCCCGCCGACGCGCTCACCTCTCGGCTGGAGGACCTGCTCCGGACCAACCCCGACGGCCGGTACGAGGTCGTCGACCACTACACCGACAACCCGGGCTACTTCGACTTCGGCAGCGAGGTGCGCACCCTCGTCCGCGACAGCCACCCGGACTCCGCGCACGCCCCCTACCGCCTCTTCCTCGAAGAGACGGTCAAGGACTTCCGCTCCTACACGATGCGCGAAGGGGAATTCGCCGGCGCCGAGGCAGCGGACGCCTGGGCCATGGACCGCACCGCTCCCCTCCCGCTGGCCCCGGCCCCGGAGAGCGTCGTCGCCCACAGGGCTCAGGCTGCCCGCACCCGGTCGCCACTCGCCGGAGCCGCCGGCCTCGCGGTCCCCCCGGCGCCTGTCACGGCTCCTCGCCCCACGCTCTCTTCCGCGCAGCGCTCTCGCCGGGGTGCGCGGTGAGTCGGGCGCGGTACGCCTTCGCGGCACACCCCGCGGCCCTGGCCGACCTGCGCTCGGTCCCGGAGAACATCCGCGACCTGGCCCTGCTGGAGCTGCAGCACCTGGTCCACGGCAACGAACGCGGCGCGGCGCTGACCCGCGAACTCGCGGGCTGCCACAAGATCTATGTTGATCCGGAGACCCGCTGGCGCATGGTCATCCAGTACCGAGAGGCCACGGCGTCCTCGCAGCACTGCCGGGAGATCTACCTCCTGGCGGTCGGCGAGCGCCAGGACCAGGCCGCGTACCGCACCGCGGCTCGCCGGCTGGAGCTTGAACACGAGGCATCCGCCGCGACGACGCCGCTGCACGGCCGTCGTGCCCAGGCGGCACGGTCCCGGTCCCAGCACGGGAGCGCTGGTCCGGTGCACGCCGGTGCGGCTACCCCCGCCCCCTCCACGGCTTCGCCGCGAACGCGCCGCCGGTCATGACACCCACCCCTCATCCGCCACGCCCCGAGGTACTCCCCATTCCACCTATCGACCTCGGCAGCCTCGACCCGACGGCCAAGGCGTGTCCGAATCGCCAACCCCGTGGAAAGGCATTGTCAGTCGACGCTGTCGCTCAGGGCAGGACTCGGTCACGGACAGCTACGACAACACGATGGTCGACCTGAACGGCACCTTCAAGGCCGAACCGATCGAGATGCAAGGACCGTGGCGGGACGTCGACCAGGTCGAGCGGCGATCTTCCAATGGGTCACCTGGTACAACGAGGAACGGCTCCACTCCGCCATCGACTACGTACCGCCCGCCGAGTACGAACGCGACTGGTGGCGACAGCAGGAAGCCGTCCCGCAGTCCGCCTGAAACAAGACCACCGGACTCCACGAAACTCGGGACAGCTCAACCGGAAGCTGGAGTTCTACTGGCACAAGCGTCGCTGGCCTCGATCTTGCATGAGGGTCCGTCAGCTTGCTGGCGGGCCCTTTCGGCTCCTTCGGGGGCCGAGGTTCCTGCAGGTGGGCAGGCTGGTGGCCCGTCTGTCGCGTCGGGTGGGCGCCGGGTTCCACGGTTCCGGTCGGGGTGGTGCTGCTCGTAGGGACGGGAAGCTGCTGGTCAGCCTGGGTTCGGCAGGGCTGCGAGGCGCTGTAGGGCTTGGGTGATCACGCCTGTCCAGGGCCAGTGGGCCGCGAGGCGGAGGATGCGGCGCCGTCCGGTGGTGACGAGTTGGGCGGCGGCGGAGAACAGCCGGAGCCGCAGGCGGCGGGGCTCCCACCGACGGACCTCACCGGTCAGGGCGAGCATCGGCATCCAGGCGAGGAGATCGAGAGCGATCTGGACGATCTCCAGCCAGATCTGGTTCTGTGCGGCGTCGTGGAGGGGCAGGTTTCGCAGGCCGGTGGCCCGTGCGGCCCGGATGCGGTCGTCGGCCCTCGCGCGCTGGCGGTGCCGCAGTTCCAGCTCGGCGATCGGGGTGCCGGCAGTGTTGGTGGCGAAGGCCGTCAGGCGCATGCCGTCGGCGTCGGTGATCCGCAACTGGGCTCCGGGGTGTGGCCGTTCTTTCCGGACGATCAGCCGCATTCCCTTCGGCCAGCCCTTGAGGCAGTCGCCGTCGAGTTCGGTGATCCAGGCGCCGTCGCGGATGTCGCCGCCGGGTTCGACGGCCGGCGTCCAGGCCGATGCCGGGACCTTCAAGACGGCCTGGTGAATGGCGTCGGTGATGGTCATGCCCACCGAGTAGGACAGCCACCGGCCGCGGGCGGACAGCCAGTCGAGGAACTCGTGGGTGCCCCCGCCGGAGTCGGTGCGGATCAGCGTCTGCCGCCCGCGTCGGTACTTCTTCGGTAGCTGGGCCAGGGCCAGTTTGGCAGCGGTGATGTGGTCGGCAGCGGTGTTGCTGCCCGCGTTTCCGGGCCGCAGCAGCCCGGCCACCGGCTCTCCGGACCCACCGTGTCCGTGGTCGACGAACCCCATCAGCGGGTGATGGCCGAAGGTCTTCTTCCAGGTCGGCTTCGCGTCCTGCTTGTCGGAGTGCGCGATTACCAGCACTCCGTCCAGGTCCACGACCACCTGCCCGGCCGCGTCCGGCGCCGCGGGGCCTGCCACCTGCCAGACGTGCTCGCGTACGTGGGCGCGGGCCGCACGGATCGCGGTCAGCGCGCGTTTGCCGCCGGCGGCCGGGGTGTCGATCAGCCGGGACACCGTCGGGTCGGAGGCCACCGGCCCGAACACCGCGGGCTCGGCCCGCAGCATCCCGACGTCGGCCAGGCAGTCCCCGCCCAGCGCGACCGCGAGCGCCACATCCAGCAGGATCTTGCCCGGATCGTGCACCGCCCGCGGCTTGCGCCACGGCGTCAGCGCCGCCGATATCGCCTGATCCAGCCCGGTCTTGCGGATCGTCTCCACCAGCAGCACACCACCGGCCTGGGAGACCACCCCACGGCCGCCGCCTTCGGTACGGACACACGGGTAGGACCCGATACGCTTCTTCACCTGGCAAGTGTGCTTCTTTCCTCGCAACCGACAGGACCCTCGACAAGTCCCATCGTTGCAGGTCAGGAGCACTTTCCGCTTTTATGATCACGCCTCGGACAGCCCACCCCGTGAAAGCCCGAGGCTGGTGTCACCACCCGCCGAGCCCGCGGACATCTCCGCACCGCTCAACTTTGAAGACCCGCGTTACCCCACACCAGGGCTCCCCCGGGCGAAGACAGCACCAGGAGCGGAACGCCCGGCTGTCGACATGGAGAGGGACAATGAGCCCGCGCACTGAACCCCCCGCCCCTTCCTCGCCTCTCGAACTACCGGTCCGCTCGGGCGAGGAGGAGCTGATCGAAGCGGTAGCGATGGAGCGGGGTGTTGAGCTCCCATCCGACTTCATCTCTGCCGTGGGGGCGTACGGCGATGTGCTGATCTGCGATACCCCGGTTCAGCTTAGCGGTTCGAAGAACGGGCGGTCAGGTGCGAAGTGGCGAGAACACACCGTTACGTCCTCACCCCTGAGGTAAGCCACCAACCATTCGCCGAACGTCATCTCGTACAGAGTCCAGGCCGGACTGTCGAGCTCCGCCACCACGACGCGCCAGGGTGACGAGGAACCCTCCGGGACCCGGAGGAAAACCCATTCCCCCGTCTTGGCCAACGCGATCGGCATCAAATCACCAGGGTTCGCCCCTGCCGGACTGGGCAGATATTCCACCATGTCTTCCTCGCGCCAGAGCTCGAGATCCCCTCTGATGGATTCTCCCAGGCTGTGCAGAAGATGGCCGGCGGGGTGCTTCAGATACAGTTGATTGTTGATCTGGACCGACCCGTAGGCATCCACGATCTCGCGGAAGTCTGTCGGGAATTCGATTCCGAACTCCCGTTTCATTTCAATCCATGGCGCCGGATCCGTCCAGTTGAATCTGGGTTCGCCCAGCAGGGCTCGGATCTCTGCGAATGTTCCCACCACAGACCTCCTTAGCATTTCGAGCCTATGCCCGTCTTGGAGTTGATCGCAGTGCATGAATAACTGTCCACGATCCCTCCCCCGGGTCCATACACGGTCATTCCCACTTGGATAGTCGTAGGAACGGCCGAGCGAGTGTCTCCGTATAGGGGAACGACGGACATGAACAGGCTGTTGTTTTTATTCAGGGACTTCCAGCCGAAGGCTTCCACCTTGCTCGCCATCCGGGCGTTCGCCCTAGCATTCAAAGCCACCAGGTTTCGAATATCCTGACCGGTACCCTTACCCCAATAACCTATCAGGTGACCAGCCTGCGGATCTCCTCCCCCTGCCCGGATCTCTTCCATTCCGTCCGGAGCGACGGAGGGCTCGCATTCGGGGCACTTCGGCAGGCCACCCGCTCCCGTGCGCGACCTGCGATCGCTCTTGGTGAGGAATGCGATGGCGCCGGTCGCCCTGCATCCCTTGTTCCCGTGGTGGTCCGTGTATTCCTCAAGACCGCCGTAGATCCGCCCACCGTCGATCAGGGGCGTCGCATCGCACGAGCTCCTGCGCCCCTCGTCATCATCGTCTCCGGTGCAGCCGCCGGTGGACACGCAGACGGCGTTGTTCACCGGTGCCGGCATGGCCTCCGGTTCATTGTCGGGCGTGTAGCGGTCGTCTCCTACGAGGTCGAGCATCTTCAGCGCGCCGACGACCAGCGTGATTGCGTCGCCGGGCTTCCAGCCTCCGCTGCCCTTGCCTCCCCAGTCCGGCTTGGGCGCCGGGCGAGTGGGGGCGGGCCTGGGGTTCTTGCCCTTATTGGGGTTCTGAGGGATGGGCGGCTTTGGCGGGGTGGTCACCCGGGTTGCCGCGGCGGACCAGCTGCCGACGTAGGGGTGGGGGTAGTAGGTGCTGCTGGTGCCCGTGGAGACATGGGCGGCGCTATCCCTCGATGCACGCGCCCTCCAGGCACTCGCGGCCTGGGCCTGGGCCTCGGCCTGGGCCGCGATGGCGTCGGCCAGGCTCCTGGTGTTCGTCCACTGGGACAGCGCGTGACCGGCCGGGGCGCTGTGGTGTCCGACCGTGGTCCCGGAGTCGCCCCAGGAGCCGATGTTCACGTGTTGCAACTCGTAGGAGGCCCAGCCGGCCAAAACGGTGAGACCGCCGATGACCAACGTCCCCTCAATTACGCATGCATCCGGGCAGTGCCCTGTGGGGTCTGTGCCGCCGAGCGGGTCGCCATCGGCGTACACGTAGCGGTTGGCCCGGGCCGAGGGCGTCGGGTCGAGCTGGTAGGTGTCGCGGGACTCGAACGAGCCTGTGCCCGGCTGGTACCAGCGGGCGGCCATGTCTATGCCGCCGGAGGACGGGTCGGTCCAGGCGGACTGGTAGCCGACGGCGGGGGTGGTGCCGTTGGTGGCTGTCTCCGTGCCGAAGGGGTCATACGCCTTCGAGCCGCTGACCGACGCTCCGTCGGCGCTAAGGCCTGCGACCAGGTCGGTGTGCTGGTCTGTCAGCGCCCACTGCTTGGTGGTGCCGGTGGCTATGGACAGCAAGGCGCCCTCGGGTGTGCGGTTGTAGGCGCTGACGCCGTCGCTCGCGAGGTTGTTGGAGCCTCCGTCGTAGGTGAAGGCCGACGAGCCCCGGGTCTGGACACGGTCGAGGGAGTCGTAGGTGTAGGTCGTGCCGCCGTCAGTGATCTTGCGCTCGAAGGCGTCGAAGGTCAGCGAACGCGGGGTGTCCCTGCCAGCATCGACCGATGCCAGAGTACCGCGTGGCGTATAGGTGAACTTCGTCGCCCCGTCACTCAGTTGACGGTTGCGAGCATCGAAGGTCGCCTTGGTCGGGCCCGCCGTGGTCCGGTTGCCCGCCGCGTCCCACGCGAAAGGCGTCGTGGCTCCGTCCTTCGTCCAGGACGTCAGACGGCCCGCGTGGTCGTACGCGTAGGAGTTGTCGCCAGCTCCCGCCGTGCCCGTCGTCTTCTTCGACGTCAGGTTGTCGTCCAAGTCGTAGCCGTACGTGGTGGAGGCGACTGTGGTCGAGCCGTCGGGGTTGGTGATTCTGTCTGTGGTCAGGCGTCCCAGGTCGTCGTAGCCGTAGCTACGCCTGGCCGTGACCGTGTATTGGGTCGCCCCGGCCCGCTTGGTGGCGTACTGCTCCAGGCTCGGGCGTCCGGCGGCGTCGAAGTCGTACCAGACCTGGCTGCCGGTGAGGGAGTCCGAGGCCCAGTCGATGCGGCCCGCGCTGTCGTAGCCGTAGTCGGTGTCGCCGGCGGTGGTCTTGCGGTGGGTCATGTCGCCGACGGCGTTGTAGGTGTAACTGGCCTCTCCGGCAGGACCACTGGCTGTCAGGAGTTCGCCGCGGTCGTTGTAGGTGTACTTGTTCCGGCTGGTGCCGTCAGCCGTGGTGACCGAGGTCAGACGGCCCGCCAGGTCGTAGTCCAGGCCGCGGTCCACGGTCGCCGCCTCGGCGCCGGTGCCGGTCTCGTGGATGAGCCGGTCCAGACCGTCGTAGGTACGCTCGCGCTTCACCCCGCCCGGCAGCGACTCGGTGACAGGCCGACCCGCCTTGTCGTAGGCAGTCGTCCAGGTACGGTCGGCCTCGGACGGGGTGGCGTCGGTGGCCGGTTCGATCGTGGACTCGGCCAGGCCCCAGCTGTTGAACGTGTAGACGGTGGTGTTGCCGCGGCCGTCCGTCAGCCGGGTGCGGTTGCCCGCCGCGTCGTAGCCGAACGCCGTCGTGATCGACTTGGTGTCCGAGACCGGCTCGACCTGTTGGGTCAGTCGGCCCAGGGCGTCGTACGTGTACGTGGTACGGGCCTTGGTCTGCGGGTCGATCACGGCCGTGCGGTCGCCGTCGGCGTCGAACTCGGCCGTCAGCGTGCGCAGGGCCGTACCGCCGGTCCCGTAGTCCATCGTGGCGGTGACATCGCCGAGGGCGTCGTAGGTGGTCGTCGTCCTGCGGTTAGTCGCGTCCGTTACCCCGGTCCTGCGGCCCAGGCCGTCGTAGCCGAAGCGGGTCGTGCCGGCCGGGTCGGTCACGTACGTGACCTCGCCTGCCGGGTCGAAGCCGGCGGTCGTGGTGGCCCCTTCGGGCGTGGTTGACGAGATCTGGTTGCCCGCGTAGTCCCAGGTGTAACGGCTGGTCAGGTTCTGGAGGGTCGGGTAGCGCTCGACCGTCGTCGCCGTGATCTGCCGACCCAGTTCGTCGTAGGTGGCTTCCGTGCGGGCGCCGGTCGGGTCGGTGACCGACAGTCGCAGGCCGGTCGGTGTCCAGGAGTAGTGGGTGATGCCACCGCCGTCCGTGGACGTGACCGGGCCCGTGACGAGACCGGGGACGGACTTGGACGCCAGCGCGTCCGCCGGATCGGCGACCGGGTCGGTCTTGTCAGCCAACCGACCGAACTGGTCGTAGCCGTACCGGGTGACCCGGCCGAGCGGGTCGGTGACCGACGTGGGCAGGCCCAGCGCGTTGTAGCTGGTGCGGCTGGTCGCCGTCAGTGCGGTCGAGGAGCCCGGCGGGGTGTAGTCGGGCAGCGTCAGCGCCGTCGTCCGGCCGAGGCGGTCGACCTCCGCCCGGGTCACCTCGTCCCGGGGGTCCTTGGTGTCGGTGACGTCTCCGAAGGTGTTGTAGCCGGTCACCGTGGCGGGATTGATGGTGGAGGCCGGGTTGCCCTGCTCCTCAGCCTGCACACCAGGGGCAGTCTGCTGTACCAGGTGTCCCAGCTCGTCGTACCGGTAGGACGAGGTGAAGGCGGCCGGGTCCGCACCCGTTTCGTTGCCGCGCGGGCTGACAGCGGTCAGGAGCAGGCCGCGGTCATCATAGGTTCCCGTAGTGACGTGGGTGCTGCTGCCGTCCGTGACGGTCCGCTTCGTCACGTCACCAGCAGCATCGTACTCGGAGGAAACGGTCAGCGTCTGGCTGGCGGAGATGGAGTGCGTCTCCGTCTTCACGCGGTCGTCACCGTCGTAGGTATAGCCGGCGCTCTGGTTAAGACCGCCCGGGTCGAGGACGCTCGTGACGGTGCGGCCCAGGGTGTCGACCGTGAAGGTCCGGGTGGTCTTCCCACCGCCGGTGATCTGCTTGGTGAGGTGGCCCGCCGGGTCGTAAGCGTCGTTCTCCAGCACGATGTCGTGCCGGGTGCCGTCGGACTGGGTGACTCGCTTCGCCGTCGTGGTGGCTGGCAGACCGTCGTCGTAGTAGGTGTACGCGGTGGTCGCGCCCATGGCGTCCGTGGTGGAGGCCAGGCGTCCGGCCGGGTCGTAGGCGTTCGAGATCACGGTCAGGTCACGTGCGGTGCCCGACGGGTCGCCCGTCCAGTCCTTCAGGACGGTCGTGGCGTGCTGGCCGCGCGAGGTGTACGCGTACGTGAAGTACGTACCGGCCGCGTCGGTCATGCCGGTGACCTGGCCGAAGCTGTCGTGCTCGTAGCTGGTGGTGTTGTTCTCGGCGTCGGTGAAGGAGTCGTTGAGACCGTGTGCGTCGTAGTGGTACGTGGTCGTGCGCGAGGGGTCGCCGCCAGTGGTGTCCTTGGTCGTTTCGGACAGTAGGTTGCCGTCCTCGTCGTAGGACCGGGTGATCTGCGCGGTGTGGGTGGTGCCGGTGATTTCGTTCTTCACGCCCGCACCGGTCTGGGAGACCACGTGGGAGGCCGCGTCGTAGGCATAGGTGGTGGTGACGCCGTTCGGGAAGGTGTCTGAGATCTGGGTCTCGGAGGTCTTCCGGCCCAGTCCGTCATAGGTGTACGAGGTCACCAGGCCGGACGGGGAAGTCGCCTCGGCGACGTCGCCGTTGGCGAAGTACCGGTAGGAGGTCTTCGCCCCGGCGGGCGTGATACGGGTGAGGACCAGGCCCGGCGGCGCGGTGCCGCCGCCGACCGCTGCCTCTGTGCCGGCGGTGTAGGTGGTGGTGGCGGTGGAGCCGTCCGCGCGGACCGTGGTCAACGGCAGGCCCTGGGCGTTGTAGGTGTAGGTCGTGCGGTAGCGGGTGTCCTTGTAGTCGGTGGAGCGTTGGTCGCTCACCGACAGCACCTTGTCGTTGCGCGGGTCGAGCGGGTCGGACGCGTTCAGCTGGTACGAGGTGAAGCCGGTCCAGCAGGAGTCGGCGTCCCGGCATGTCGTGGTCGACACCACGTTTCCGCGTGCGTCGTGTCCGGTGACCGAGGTGTGGCCGTCGGGGTCGGTGATGGTGTGCAGGTTGCCAGCTGTGTCGTAGGCGTAGGAGGTGACAGCGCCGGTGGTGTCCCTCCGGGCCAGGATGCGCTGACCCCGCAGGGCGTCGTAGGTGGCGGTGCTGGTGTCTTCCTGCGGGTCGGTGACCGTCACGGTGGCGGTGAGCCCGGAGTCGGCCGCCTCGGCCTGCGCCCGGTAGTGGGCGGACACCTGGTCGGCCGTCAGCGCATGGCGGTACAGGGCGACCTCGTCGACTTGGCCGTTGAAGTAGTACGTGCCGGCGGCGAGACCCATCCAGCCGGGGGTGCCGTGGCCGCCTCCGACATACGTGTAGGGGTGGGCCTGTTCATCGATGGTGCCGGCCAGGGTGCCGACGGCAACACCGTCGAGATAGAGGGTCTGGGTGGTGGTCGCTCCGGACAGGACCACGTGGTGCCATTGGCCGTCGGTCACCTTCACGGCGGACACGATCGGCGTGGCTCCGGGGTCTCCGGTGAGGTACCACTCGCCGCGCAGCTTGCCGGAGCCGTCGATGTTCAGGACGGCACGCCAAGATGTGGGTGTCTGGCCGACGGCGGCGTTCTGGAACCCGAGGAGGACGGCGGACGGGGTGGTGGTCTTGAACCACATCTCCGCTGACAGATTCCTGGCGCCTGTGAGGTTGGTGGCGGGGAGCTGGATGACGCCTCCGGCGCCCAAGGTCGCGGCCCGGTCGTCCCCGGGGCCGAACACGCCGGACTGATCCAGCTTGGAGGTGCCGCCGGAGTCCGGCTTGAAGGTGGCCTGCTGGGCGCTGCCGCCGATCTCGCTGCCGAGGGCGGTGCCCGAACTCTGGTCGAGCCGGTAGTAGGCGCTGGGCGCGTCGGCAAGGGCGACGCCGTCGTACTGGTCGCCACGGCCCGCGACCAAGCCCCGACGGGCTTGGACGTGCTGGGTGGGCAGATCAGTCTGGCCGACAGCGGGCTTGACGTAGCTCCAGGTGGAGCCGGACTTCTGGAAGGTGACGAGGGCCTTGTCGTAGAAGGCCACCTCGTCGATCTCACCGGTGAAGTTGCGGTAGCCGAGGGGCTGTCCGTCCCAGCTGGTGGAGGAATAGCCCCCGCCGACGAAGACGTGGTCGAAGCGGTCTGTGGCGACACCGGTGGTGTTGCCGCCCTGGTAGGAGCCGTCGACGAACAGAGCCGTGTAGCCCTCGTTGCCGGTGAGCAGGACGTGGTGCCAGGTGTCGTCGGTGACGGCGGCCTTGGACAGGACGCTGGTAGCTCCGCCCCAGAATCTGCCGCGCAGCTTGCCGTCGGAGTCGATCAGCAGCATGGGACGCCCGCCGGTGGGTGTGTCGCCGAAGTCGGCGTTCTGGTTGGTGACGAGGACACCGCGGTCACTGGTCTTGAACCACAGTTCCAGGGACATCTCGGTAGTGGTGCCGAGGGACTCGGCGGGCATCTCGATCGCGCCGGTTCCGTCGAAGGTGACTGCGGCGTCGTCGCCGTCGGCGAAGACGCCGGGGCTGCCCAGGCGGGTGCCGTCCAGATAGCTGCCGGCAAGTTCGCTGCCGAGTGGGCTGGCGGCCTCGGCGCCACCGCGTTCGCCCAGCCGCCAGTAGCCGGTGGGGCCGCTGCGTTGGATTGTGTCGGCGTAGGTGGCCGACGCCGGCGAATAAGAAGGAGCGGACACCTTCCAGGTGCCGCCGTTGTCATCGGTGTGCTGGGTCAGCCGACCGGTCACCGGGTCGTAGGCGGCGGTGGCATGGACCCGGCCGGTGGGCAGGGTGACCTTGGTGATCTGGCCGATGGAGGCGCGGGCCGCATAGTGGTCGGTAATGGTGGCCACGTCGAGGGTGTGGTCGTAGAAAGCGACCTCGTCCATCTGGCCCTTGAAGTGATAGTCACCCTCGGCCAGGCCCATCCAGCCGGAACTGCCGTAGCCGGCGCCCAGGTAGGCGTAGTCGCGGGACTGCTCCGTGATCGCGCCGGCCAGGGTGCCGACCTTGACTCCGTCGAGGTAGAGGCTCTGGGTGTTGGCGGCAGCCGTGAGTACGGCGTGGTGCCAGGTGCCGTCGGTGACGGCGGCCGAGGAGACGATGGGCGTCGGGGTGGGGCTGCCAGTGAGGTAGAACTCGCCACGCAGCTTGCCGGATCCGTCGATGTTCAGGACGGGACGCCAGGAGGTGGGCTTCTCGCCGAGTTCGCGGTTCTGGAAGCCGACCAGAACGCCGGACGGCGTGGTCGTCTTGAACCAGAGCTCGATGGTGGGGAAGGCGGCCGTCTTCAACGTGTCGGTGGGCAGTTCGACGATCGAGTCGACACCGTCGAAGCCGGCCGAGGTGTCCGTGGTTCCGGCCATGGCGGAGCCGCCGCCGAGGACGGCGTCGCTGTACACGGCATCGTTGAGGCCGGTACGAGAGACGGCGGAACTGGCGGCGGCCGAGCCGTCGCTCTCGCCCAGACGCCAGTAGGAGGTGGGCGCCGAGTCCAGGACCTCGCTGCGGTAGACCGAGCCGGCGCCGTACTCGTACATCGTGCACTTCGTCGTCGAGGTGGGCGGGCACACCGAGGTGAGCTCGTTACCGGTGTAGCGGTAGGTCCAAGTCAGGCCCGGGGTGCTGACATCGATGGCACTGGTGGTGACACTGGTGACATGGCCTCCGGTCCAGCCGAAGCTCAGAGACCGGCCGGACAGGTCGTCGGTCACGGTCTTCACGGGGCCGCCGGTAGCGGTGTCGTGGGTGACGGTCTGGCCGCGCCCGGCCGCGTCGGTGACCTTGGTGAGAACGCCGCTCGCAAGGAAGCGGTACGTGGCGCCGGAGCGTTCGCGCAGCACCCAGTCGGTGGACTGGCGGGTCAGGGTGAGGGAGCCGCTGGACGGCCCCGTGTAGGTGCCGTCGGTGTTCTTCCCGAACCGGACCTGGGAGCCGTCCGCAAGGGTGACCAGGGCCGAGGAAGTGGCGTTCTCCTCCCGTAGCTGCATGTCCCAGCGGGTGGACCAGCCGGTGCCGAACGCGCTGTCAGTACGCGGGTCGAGGGAGTTGTAGGTACGGGTCAGCGAGAGCTCGGGACCGACGGTGGCCAGCGCCGCGTCGGTTGCGGCAGTGACGTAGTTGCCCTCGCGAGTGCCGATCTCCTTGCCGTCGTCGGCGCCGCCGAGGTGGCTGGTCACCACGGGCTGTGGCACCTCGGTGGTGAGCAGCGCGGGGCCCGGCCGGGTGGAGGTGGCGGTCCCGTCGTAGGCGTAGGCGTACCAGGCGTAGGTTTTGTTCCAGGACAGCCAGCCAGAGGGCACGGCCCACTGCTGTTCGCTGGTGCGGGTGCCGGTCTTGCAGTTCTTGCGCAGATCGCTGCCCGCCACCTCGCACACCTCGAAGGTGTACTGGAGTGCCGACTTGGGGTACCGGTCCGCGTCGCTACCTTTCGCCCACAAGGTCGGGGTCAGCGTGTTGACGGTGACACCACTGCTCGGGGACTCGGCGGTGAGCTTGGGCGGGATATTGACCGAGGCCAACTTGACGGACGGTCCGGGGACGCCTGCGGTGGTGAATCGGCTGACGCCAGCGTCGTCCATTGTCCATTGGATGGTGTACGTCGACGGGGCGAGTGGGGCTATCTTCGCGTCCAGGGTGACGCTCTCGCCTGGCGAGATCGCCTGGGGCATCGTGGTCGAGCGGATCATCGATAGGTCGGTGATCTCGTTGCCCGAGGCGTCGAAGAGGTTGTAGCGCAGCTTGTAGTTGCCCCCAGACGGCCAGGTCTCCTGGCCCTGGTTGGTGACGGTCACCTTCTCCACGCCCTCGGTGACCGCCGTGACCGGCGCGGTGAAGTCGCCCAGCTCGTAGGTGGCGCCGTACTTGGTCCAGGTGACGTCCAGGCTCGGCTTGCCGTTCGGATAGTCGTCAGAGCCGAACTGCTTCCAGCCCTTGGAGTCAGTCGTGGAAGCCTTCACTGCGAGGCCGTAGTTCTTCTTCCGGCCGTGGGTCCAGTCGTCCACCAGTTTCCGGCCGGCACTGCCGAGCTTGATCGTCGACCAGGCAGGGGCGCAGGACCAGGTGGTGGTGCCGGTGGGACGCCAGCCGTGCGCGAAGCTCTTCGACGCGAGCGAGGCACCCGTAGCAGGACCTGGCCACTTGGAGGTGGTGGTCTCCGACCAGTTGGAGGTGATAGGGGCGACCGTGACGGGGCGGGCCGTGCACGACTGCGACCAGGTGTTGTACAGCGCGAGGTCGGCGCCGAGCACCCAGGCGTTCTTCAGCGTGGTCTCCAGGCCGGTGAAGCGCAGGAATGCCGCCGCTTTGTGGCTGCCGCCGTCGTAGGTGCCGACCTTCAGCACCGTGTCCGAGGCGAAGTTGGTGTCGTAGGGGTACTCGACGTACGTGCCAGAAGTGGCGTCGACAGACTTCAGCGACGGGTCAACCCGGACCGGGAAGACCCGCTCCGGCGCCGACAGCCACTCCTTGTCGAGCTTGACGACGAGGACCTGGCGTCCGTCCTCGGTGTCGAGGCTGTAGGTGACGTTGGACGAGACGACGCCCTCGCCGGAGTCCTCGACGTAGTTCGAGTCCTCCATCCAGCCGGCCGGCGTCCAGGCCCGGACCGCTCCGGCGGCATCGGTGTAGACGACGTTCCCCCGCTCGTCCAGGGAGGCGATCAGGCCGTCGAGCACGAGCGGGAAGCGCCACTCGGTGGGCGCGTCAGCATCCTTGAGGACCAGGGTCTCTTTGACGGAGTCGTTGGCCGCAACGAACTCGACGTCGGAGCCGGCCCGGACATCCTCGTAGGTAAGGGTGCTCTCCTCAGCCTGACCCGGCGCTGCCTCGGCGCCGTCCACCCCATAGCCGACGGTCATACCGTCATCCACGGTCAGCCGCACCACGGGATCGGCGTCTGCGGTCCCGGCGAACGCGATGCCCACCTCGGTCGAACCGGTCTCCCAGCCGTCCCCACCCACGCTCATCGTCGTCAGCCCGCTCGACTGACGAGGCCTCAGTCGGGTGTCGATCGACTTCCAGCTGCCGTTCGGGGCCTTGAAGTTGACCGGCTCGGTGTAGAAGCGAGTGGTGTAGGTGCCGTCCGGATTGAGGTACGTCCGTTCCTGATCGCCGCGCTTGCTCTTGAGCTCCTTGCTGAGCCTGGAGTCGAAGCCCTTGGGGGTGGCGGCGGCCGGTGAGGCGACCTTCTGGACGGCGCCCGGCTTGGGAATTCTGCCTGTGCTGGGAATGCGGGTGAGGCTGCTTGTCTGCTCGGCGGAGACCTCCCCTCGTCCGGAGAGCGCGCCCTTCCGGCCGCCCTTGGCGGAGGCGTCGGTGGCGTCCGCGGACGCCTTGTGGCTACGCCTGGCGGCGGAACCCCAGCTCTGCTCGGGCGAAGCCATCGTGTCGCTCCCGGCCGCGAACAGCGGCAACACGGACGCGCCTTGCTCGGTCCCGGCCAAGACGGTCAGGACGAAGGCGACAACGACGCCAAGCGGACGTGCAAGACGCACGTGGATCCCCCCACCCTTGTGGATCAAGAACGAGGAGATTCTTAAGGGATCCTTACGTCAGCGCACAAGATGTTCACACCATTTACCCAATGTGCAGTGATGTATTTCACGGGATATTTGCCAGCAAACATCGGCACTACCGGACAATGGGCGCTTACCGCCAGAACTCCTCCAACATTGAGCCTCTCCATCTTGGTCAGGTGGACAGCTCGAAAGCGATGACGGCACGGACGACGGTGGTGATCCGGGTGGTGCAGCAACGAAGCTTCCGCAGGAGCCGCCAGCATCTGAGAGTGGCCATGGTGCGTCAGCCGAGGCTGCGGATCTTGGCGTGATCGCGGTTGTGACGCCACGCCAACCGTGCAAGAGCCTTGCCCCCGTAACGAGACGTACACACCAGCGGGTATGCGGCCACTGGCCCGCGTCCTCCAGAAGGACGGCGAGATGGCCGAGGAACAAGGCAGCTACACCCGGACGCTGAACGCCGTGCTGTGGCAGGACGACGAATGGAAACTGTCCGCCGAGGCCGTCCGGCGCGTCGTGCAGGACGCCCGACGGACGCGCCGAAGATCGTGGCCTCCTACCCGGCCCCTGCCGGGGCCGGGCTCGAAGGTGTCCACCACTCGGGGACAGATCCCACGGTCTACCGGACCAGACCGCGCCACGAAGACACATTCCGCAGATTGATCACGACTCGATACGCGACCCAACAAGGCTGGCCGTGGATGTCCAAGCCCTTCCAAGTGCTGGTC
>NZ_JBYIQP010000034.1:0-62624 GCF_057707665.1 Actinacidiphila sp. bgisy167
GAGTGGGGGCGGCGTGCCCCCAACAACCTGTCGGCGCGCGCCCGCACCGTCATACAAGGTGCCAGTGCCTGTTGCCCCGCGCGGTTGCTTAGCCTGGGGCGTATGACCCCTCCCTTCGCCGACCCCGACCCCGAGACCGGCGCCGCCGTCAAGGCCGCCGACCGCGCTCACGTCTTCCACTCCTGGTCCGCGCAGGGCCTGATCGACCCGCTGGCGGTCGCCGGAGCGGAGGGCGCGTATTTCTGGGACTACGACGGCAACCGCTACCTGGACTTCACCAGCGGCCTGGTGTTCACCAACATCGGCTACCAGCACCCCAAGGTCGTCGCCGCCGTCCAGGAGCAGGCCGCCAAGCTGGTCACCTTCGCGCCGGCCTTCGCCCTGGAGCCGCGCTCCGAGGCCGCCCGGCTGATCGCCGAGCGCACCCCCGGGGACCTGAACAAGATCTTCTTCACCAACGGCGGCGCCGAGGCCGTCGAGAACGCCGTCCGGCTCGCCCGGCTGCACACCGGCCGCCCCAAGGTGCTGTCCGCGTACCGCTCCTACCACGGCGCCACCGCGGCCGCGATCAACCTGACCGGCGACCCGCGCCGCTGGGCCTCCGACACCGGCGCGGCCGGCGTCGTCCGCTTCTGGGCGCCCTTCCTCTACCGGTCGCCGTTCCACTCCGAGACCGACGAGCAGGAGCGCGACCGCGCGCTGCGGCACCTGGAGGACACCATCGTCTTCGAGGGCCCGCAGACCGTCGCGGCGATCGTCCTGGAGACGGTGCCCGGCACGGCGGGGATCATGGTGCCGCCGCCCGGCTACCTGGCGGGAGTGCGCGAGATCTGCGACCGGTACGGGATCGTCTTCGTCCTCGACGAGGTCATGGCCGGCTTCGGCCGCACCGGCAGTTGGTTCGCCGCCGATCAGTTCGACGTCGTCCCCGACCTGCTCACCTTCGCCAAGGGCGTCAACTCCGGCTATGTGCCGCTCGGCGGCGTCGCGATCAGCGAGGAGATCGCCGCGACCTTCGCCACCCGCCCCTACCCGGGCGGCCTGACCTACTCCGGCCACCCGCTGGCCTGCGCCGCCGCCGTCGCCACGATCCGGGTGATGGAGGACGAGGGCATCGTGGAACACGCCGCCGCGCTCGGCGAGAACGTGCTCGGTCCGGGGCTGCGGGAGCTCGCCGAACGCCACCCCTCGGTCGGCGAGGTGCGCGGCCTGGGCGCGTTCTGGGCGCTGGAACTGGTGCGCGACCGGGAGACCCGTGAGCCGCTGGTCCCCTATAACGCGGCGGGCGAGGCGAACGCGCCGATGGCGGCCTTCGCTTCGGCCTGCAGGACGAGCGGACTGTGGCCGTTCGTCAACATGAACCGCACCCATGTGGTGCCCGCCTGCACCATCACCGAGGCCGAGGCCAAGGAGGGCCTGGCGCTTCTCGACGCGGCGCTGTCCGTCGCCGACGAGCACACCGTCCAGGGAGGGTAGCGGCGCGCCGCCGCGGGAAACCGGGCGCCCGTTTTCCCGCGTCCCCCGACCGGGAGAACAGGGGAAGCGTGTACGACACGGGGGAGCCGGAGCGGTCGGCGGATGCGGCGCCGGGTTGGCACGTGGCGGCCGGCGCCTTGTGCGCCGTGGGCGTGTACGTCGCCACGGGGTGGGTCGCCCGGTCGTGGCGGGACTGCCCGCTCGGCAACGACGCGAGCAACTACCTCGGGCTGAACCTGCTGATGCCCGTCGCCTGGTGCTGCATGTTCCTGCTGCTGGTGCTCCTCGGGCTCGTGCTGCGCAGGTGGCCGCTTCCCGGCGGCGCCTCCGCCTGGCTCGCGCTCTTCGTGGCCGTCGGCGCGCTGACGCTGCTGTACCGGGTGGGGATGGAGTGGCCCTCCTTTCCCGCGGACCGCCCCTGCATGGACGGGTTCCCGGTCTTCCCCTTCTCGGGAAGACCGGCCCGTACAACGACGGCTGACCGCAGCCCGGTGCGGCGGGCCAGGTGAGTGAGCCGTGTCACAGGTGCGGGCCGTCCGCTCGCATAAGGTGTGGCGGAGCCGTACGCGCGGCCACACCTGTAGGGAGGCACCGGGCATGCCGGAAGGCCCAGCGGTCGGAACCGTCCGACGGAGCAGTCTGCGGCAGCAGATAGCCGACGCGCTGCGCGACGAGGTGCTGACCGGGCGCATGACCGCGGGGCGGCACTTCACGGTCAAGGAGATCGCGGAGTTGTACGGGGTGTCGGCCACCCCGGTCCGCGAGGCCCTGGTCGACCTGACGGCGCAGGGGCTGCTCGACGTCGAGCACCACCGGGGCTTCCAGGTGCGGCGCTTCACGGACGCGGAGTTCCGTTCCATGGTCGAGGCGCGCACCCTCGTCGTGGAGGGCATCTTCCGCCGCGTCGCCGCGCGCGGCATGCGCGAGGTCGATCCCCAGGAACTGGCCTCCGTACGGCGCCGGGCCGAGGCCGCCGCGCGCGCCTCGCGGGCCGGCGAGCTGGAGGTCCTCATCGGCTACGACATCCGCTTCTGGCGGGAACTGACCGCGCTGGCGGACAACGCCCACGTCGCCGAGTTCCTCGACCGGCTCCGCATCCAGACCTGGGCCTACGCGGTCCCCTACCTGCGCGGTCGGCCGGACCTGGCGGGTCTGTGCTGGTCCGGCCACGTCTCCCTGGTCACCGCGATCGAGGAGCGGGATCCGGAGACCGCCCGGCGCGTCGTCGAGGAATTCGACGACCACTCCCTCACGCTCATGCGGCGACTGACGACGGGCCGGTAGGAACGGCCGCCGCCCACTACGCTGGTCCGACCACGCACGGAAGGACTTGGAGCGCCTGTGGCCTGCGACTTGTGGCTGGTTCCCCTGGTGGACGTGCTCTGCCACAGCCCCGACAACCCGTTCGCCGAGGAGATCGCCCGCTATGACCAGGCGCTGAACGACGCCGGCCTGCCCCCGGTGCCCGTCTACGCCTACATGCCGGGCCTGTCCGGCGACGTGGCCCCGGTCGCGGGCTTCGACTACGACGCGCTGCACTTCCTGCGCCGCGCCTACCTCCTGCACATCCAGGGCCTCGCGGTCACCCCGGTCGACGAACTCGGCGGCGACTACGAGCAGTTGCTGGAGATGTTCGAGACCACCGCCCAGCAGTCCCATCTTGTCTGGCACTACGACCACGCGGGTGCGTACGTCCCACTCGACTTCGCCCATCCGCTGGTCACCGACGAACTCCTCGACGCCGGCGGTCCCTTGGGATCCGCGCACGGCCTGCTGCGCGAACTCGAGTTCGTCGCTCCGGTGATCGGCATCGACCCGCTGAACCCGCCGCCCGCACCGCAGCCGCCCATCGGCCCCACCGAGCTGGAGGAGCCGGCGGCCCCGCCCGCTCACCACGACGGCAGCCCCTTCGCGCGGGAGCGCCACGTGTGGCTGGGGCTGCACGCGGCGGCGACGCGGGCGCTGGGCCAGGGCTCGATGATCGTCTTCGGCTAGGCCGCGGCCCGGGGCTGCCGCCCACCGGGAACGCCTGCGAGGGGTCGCGGGCGTTCCCGGGCGGCGGTCAGCTCGCGCGCGGGCCCTCAGGGGGGCGCTGCCGCGGCATGCTCGGCCGTCCGCCGGGCAGTTGCGGGAACCGGCCGCCGCCGGCGCCGGCGCCCTCCGTGAGCCGCGGACCCCCCGACCAGGTGAGGGACTGGGTCCGCAGCGGCGCGGCGCCGGCCCGGAAGTCCACCATCCAGTCGGCGGTCTCGCAGCGCACGAGGTCCGAGACCTCCTCGCTGAAGCGGCGCAGCACCGAAAGGCAGCGCTCCGCGGCCTCGGCCGCGGTGCCCTCCGTCGGGCCGAGGACCTCGCGGACCGACTCCGACGCCCAGTCGAAGCGCAGCACCTCCAGGCGGCGCTGTACGGCCTGCGCGGTCGCCATGTCCCGCATCCACCCGGCCGTGAGCCCCAGGTAGCGGTCCAGCCCCACGCACACGACGGCCAGCAGCAGGGCGGCGTACGCCCAGCGGACGCGGCCGTCCGCGCCCATGACGGCGAGGACGGCGCCGGTTGTCGCGAAGAGGGCCGCGCCGACCCGCAGCGACCGGGCCCAGCGGCGCTTGCGCAGGCGGTCGGCGAGGTACCACTCGACGGTGCGCAGGGCGTCCGCCTCCACCCAGCGGTAGAGCTCCTCCAGCCGCTCGGCCGGCTCCCCCCAGTCGCCGAGCGGGAAGGGCAGCGGCCGCAGGTCCTCCCGCCGGTGCAGCGCGCACCGCTTCGGCTTCTCCGGGGACACCTCCTCGGGATACATGTCCGGCTCGCTCACCTGCACGCTCCCTCGCGACTTCCGATGACGAGGCACCTTCTTACCGCCGAACGGCTGACCGTGCGAGCGTCATCGGTACGAATCCGCCCTTACGAGCCGCTTGATCAGGTATGGGGCCCGGCACCGGGCCACCCGAAAGAGTGGCCGGGCCCGGCGGCGACCGACCTGCGAGGCGGTCGCCGCCAGCCGATACCCTGGGCAGCGTGAACGTCCTTGTCATCGGCGGCGGCGCCCGCGAACACGCCCTGTGCCGTGCCCTTTCCCTCGACCCCGACGTGGACGCGCTGCACTGCGCGCCCGGGAACGCCGGCATCGCCGAGGTGGCGCGGCTGCACGCGGTCGACGCCCTGGACGGTGAGGCCGTGGCCGACCTCGCCGAGCAGCTCGGCGCCGACTTCGTCGTGGTGGGCCCGGAGGCCCCCCTTGTGGCGGGCGTGGCCGACGCCGTGCGTGCCCGGGGCATCGACTGCTTCGGCCCGTCCGCGCAGGCTGCGGCCCTGGAGGGCTCCAAGGCGTTCGCCAAGGACGTGATGGCCGCGGCCGGCGTGCCGACCGCCCGCTCCTATCTGTGCACCACGCCCGCCGAGGTGGACGCGGCCCTGGACGCCTTCGGCGCCCCGTACGTCGTGAAGGACGACGGTCTGGCCGCGGGCAAGGGCGTCGTGGTGACCGGCGACCTGGAGGCCGCCCGGGCGCACGCCAACTCCTGCGAGCGCGTGGTCGTCGAGGAGTTCCTCGACGGCCCCGAGGTCTCGCTGTTCGCCGTCACCGACGGCGAGACGGTGGTCCCCCTGCAGCCCGCGCAGGACTTCAAGCGCGCCCACGACGCGGACCAGGGCCCCAACACCGGCGGGATGGGCGCGTACAGCCCGCTGCCGTGGGCCGACCCGCGGCTGGTCGAGGAGGTGGAGCGCACGGTGCTCCAGCCGACCGTCGACGAGCTGCGCCGCCGCGGCACCCCCTTCGCCGGACTGCTGTACGCGGGGCTGGCGATCACCTCGCGCGGTGTGCGGGTGATCGAGTTCAACGCGCGCTTCGGCGACCCGGAGACCCAGGTCGTGCTGGCCCGGCTGCGGACCCCCCTGGCGGGCCTGCTGCGCGCTGCGGCGACCGGCCGGCTGGCGGACCTCCCGCCGCTGCGGTGGAGCGACGGGGCCGCGGTGACGGTCGTCGTCGCCGCCGAGAACTACCCCGGCACCCCGCGCACCGGCGACCCGATCGCGGGCCTGGACGAGGTCGCGGAGCAGGACGAGCACGCCTACGTGCTGCACGCGGGCACCAAGGCGGACGGGGAGGGCCGTGTGGTGAGCGCCGGCGGCCGTGTCCTGTCGGTGACGGCCACCGGCGCCGACCTGGCCGAGGCCAGGCAGCGTGCCTACCGGGCGGTGGGGCGGATCGAGCTGAAGGGCTCGCACCACCGTTCGGATATCGCAGAGAAGGCCGCCCAGGCCTGAATCAGCGGGCAAAGCCACTCCAAGGGGTGATGGCTTCGCCATCCTGCTGACGCGAGCCCACAGCCCAACTACTGTGCCCGGCAAGCGCACTGCGGAAGCCCGCGAGCGCTGCACCATCGGCCCTACCGGCATTGCGGTGTCGGTGGGCGGTGCGACAGTGGGGGCATGCAGTCGCGTCAGCAGCTTGGGGGTGAGCACACCGTTGGCCGGGGAAGGTGAGGGGCATGCGCGATCGCACGCGCGCGCCGTCCTGCGCATCCGCGGCGCCGCGCTGGCGGTAGCTCTGCTGCCCGCCGCGGTGGCCGTCGTGCTGCTGGTCGGCGGTGCCACCGGCCACATCGTCGGCGACGCGTCCGAGGTGCTGCGCTGGGCGGTGGTCGCGGGCGCGCTGCTCGTGCTGCTGCTCGCGGCCGGCGTCGCGGCGGTGATCGTACGGGCCAGGCCGGCCGTGAGCCCCACGGTGGCGGTCTCCGAGGCGTCCGCGCCCGATCTCTACCGCATGGTGCGGGACCTGGCCGTGCGCCTGCAGGTGCCGGCCCCCTCGGCGATAGAACTGACCCCGGACTGCGACAGCTGGCTGGAGGACCGCACCCACCGCACCCAGGACACCACGCGCCGCCCCCGCCGCAGGCGGCGCGGCGGGGCGCCCGAGGCGCCCACCTTGGTGATCGGCTCTCCGTTCATGTGGTGGATGCGGGTCGCCGAGCTGCGCGCCCTGCTTGCCCCGGTCGTGGCGGGCACGGGGCCGGCGGCCGATCCGGACATCGCGGCCGCCCGCCGCTTCGTGCGCGGTCTGGACGCCGCCGTCGGCGTGGCCACCGCGGCGCGGGAGCCGTCGAGGGCCGGGTTCCTGCGCCGCCCCGCGTACGGCTTCCTGGGATGGGTCGCCAAGCTGCTGCTGCGCGGCTGCCGGGCGCACGCCGCGGAGATGGAGCGCGCGGTCGCCGCAGCCGCCTCCGAACGGGCCCAGGCCGTCGACTACGGGCTGCGCATCGTCGCGCAGGAGCAGGTGGGCCTGGCCTACGCGGGCTGGGACCGGCTGCTGACCCGGGTGGCGCTGCCGGCCTGGCGCATGGGGCGCTGGCCCTCGCGCCTCGACGCCGGCGTGGTGGCGGCCCTCACCGAGCTGTCCCGGCGGGACCGGCTGGCCGAGGGCTTCGAGACGCGGCTGGGCGAGCGCCCGGCCTGCGATCTGCTGGAGGAGCCGGGCACGGTCGACGAGGCGGCCTCGCTGCTCGCCGCCCGGCTGTTCCACGGCGGGCCGCAGCGGTCGGGCCCGGAGTGGGCCCCGGTCGGCTGGGACACCTATCCGCAGGAGGTCGTGGACCGCATCTGGCGCAGCGACGCCTCCCGCCTGGTCACCGTCCTCGACGAGGCGCATGAGCCCGCGGGGGTCGCCGGGAGCCGGCGCATATCCGTGGCCTCCGGCGGTTCCCGGAGCGCGGTGAGCGAGCGCGAAGAGCCGGGACGAGCGACCCTGGCCCGGGTGGTGGAACGGCTCTCCTCGGGTGGCGGCGAGGAGCTGGCGGCCCGGATCACCCGGCACGTCGCCCGTGAGGAGGCCGGTCGCGCTGCGGCCGCGCGGGAGGGGGCCGGCTTGGCGCCGCCCGAGGGCCCTTACACGCCGGTCTATCAGCTTCTTCCTCCGCGGACCGGTCGTGAGCTGCTCACCGATCATGTGACCGCGATGGTCTGCTGCGCCGCGGTGGACACCGCGGGCGCCGCCCCGGGGCTGGACTGGCTGGACGGACCGGCACTGCTGGTCGGCGGGGTGCGGCGGGGAGATCTCGCCTGGCCGGTGCTCCGGCTCGTGGAGAACGGGGACGCCGCCCCCCTGCGTTCCTGGCTCAGTGCCGTGGGCGTGCGCCCCGAGAAGCCGATACGGCTCATCTGACGGAAAGTTTTACGGCGTTTGTGCGCCCCGGCGTGAAATCCTCGCGATAATGCGCCACGAAAAGTAACTAAAACAGCGCACAGTGTGATGTGCTGGACGTGCGTACGCGCACACCACCTCGGGGGACAACGAGGAGGGGACATCGTGGTGAAGGAGCAGGTCCGCCGCTGGCAGTCCGGGGCACTGGCGCACGGGGTCACAGACCCGTTCGGGCAGGGCCCGGTGCCGTGGCTGCGCGGTGCCGTGCAGTATCTGGACGACACCGGCCAGGTCGTGCCCTGGTACGTCGATCTGGCGGCCATCCGCGGGGAGCCGGGGGATCTCCCGGGCGAGTCCGCCGGACGCGCGCCCCGCGTGCCCGGCCCGCGTGTGGCGGACGACGTGCGGTGCCAGATCAAGGGCTTCGCGCCCGGCTCCTCCGTGGCCCCCGGCGACGCCATCGACTTCCGGATCACCGTCGACCCGCCGCAGAGCTACGGCGTCGACGTCTACCGGATCGGGCACTACGGCGGGGACGGAGCCGCCCAGCTCACCTCCAGCCCCCGGCTTTCGGGGATCGTCCAGCCCGCGCCGCTCGCCGCCGGGCGCACGGTCTCCTGCCACCACTGGTGGCAGTCCTGGCGCCTCCAGGTCCCCTCGTACTGGAAGTCCGGCGCGTATGTCGCCGTCCTCACCACCCAGGACGGCTACCGCAGCCACATCCCCTTCACCGTCCGCGACGAGCGGCCCGCCGACCTGCTCCTGCTGCTGCCCGACGTCACCTGGCAGGCGTACAACCTGTACCCCGAGGACGGCCGTACGGGCGCCAGCCTCTACCACGCCTGGGACGAGGAAGGCCGGCTGCTGGGCGAGGAGGAGGCCGCGGTCACCGTCTCCTTCGACCGCCCCTATGCCGGCGCCGGGCTGCCGCTGCACGTCGGCCACGCCTACGACTTCATCCGCTGGGCCGAGCGCTACGGCTACGACCTCGCCTACGCGGACGCCCGCGACCTGCACGCGGGCCGGATCGACCCCTCGCGCTACCGGGGCCTGATCTTCCCCGGCCACGACGAGTACTGGACGGTCCCCATGCGGCGCGCCGTCGAGGCGGCCCGGGATGCCGGCACCTCCCTGGTCTTCCTGTCCGCCAACACCATGTACTGGCAGACCGAGCTGGGCCCCTCCCCGTCAGGCGATCCCGACCGGCTGCTCAGCTGCCGCAAGCGCCGCGGCCACCCGCCGGGCCGCAGCGCGCTGTGGCGCGACATGGGCGAGCCCGAGCAGCTGCTGATCGGCGTGCAGTACGCCGGCCGGGTTCCCGAACCCTCCCCGCTGGTGGTGCGCAACGCCGGCCACTGGCTGTGGGAGGCCACCGGAGCGGAGGAGGGCGAGGAGATCCCCGGACTGGTCGCGGGCGAGGCGGACCGCTACTTCCCCCGAACACCGCTGCCCGACTACATGGAGCGGATCCTGCTCGCGCACTCCCCGTACGAGGACTCCGCCGGCCGCCGTGTCCACCAGGAGACCTCCCTGTACCGGGCCCCGGGCGGGGCCCTGGTCTTCGCCTCGGGCACCTTCGCCTGGTCCCCGGCGCTGGACCGCCCGGGCCACATCGACCCCCGCATCCAGCGCGCCACGGCCAACCTCCTGGACCGCATCTGCAAGCACGACTGACCCCGCGTCGCGCCCGGCGGCCACGGGTGCGGGAGAATCGGGATCCGAACCGCCGATCGGGGAGGACCCATGTCCGGATTCGTCCACAAGCCCGAGCCCGCGCACGTGCCGGGCCTGGTGCACCTGCACACCGGCAAGGTGCGCGAGCTGTACCGGAACGAGGCAGGAGAGCTGGTGATGGTCGCCAGTGACCGGATCTCCGCGTACGACTGGGTGCTGCCCACCGAGATCCCGGACAAGGGCCGCGTCCTGACCCGGTTGTCGCTGTGGTGGTTCGACCAGATCGCGGACCTGGTGCCGCACCATGTGCTCTCCACCGAGCTGCCGGAGGGCGCCCCCGCCGACTGGGAGGGGCGGACGACGATCTGCAAGCCGCTGGACATGGTTCCCGTCGAGTGCGTGGCACGCGGCTACCTGGCGGGCTCCGGGCTGCTCGAGTACAACACCGACCGCACGGTGTGCGGGGTCACCCTCCCCGAGGGCCTGGTGGACGGCTCCGAGCTGCCCGCGCCGATCTTCACCCCGGCCACCAAGGCCGAGGTCGGCGAACACGACGAGAACGTCAGCTACGAGGAGGTCGCCCGCAAGGTCGGCGCCGAGACCGCGGCGCAGCTGCGCCAGAGCACCCTCGCGGTCTACGCCCGGGCCCGGGACATCGCCCGCGAGCGCGGCATCCTCCTGGCGGACACCAAGTTCGAGTTCGGCTTCGACGGTGAGGCGCTGACCATCGCCGACGAGGTGCTGACCCCGGACTCGTCTCGCTTCTGGCCCGCCGAGCTGTGGGAGCCGGGCCACGCCCAGCCCTCCTTCGACAAGCAGTTCGTGCGCGACTGGCTGACCTCCGCCGAGTCCGGCTGGGACCGCCGCAGCGAGCAGCCCCCGCCGCCCCTGCCGGAGCGCGTGGTGGAGCAGACCCGCGCCAAGTACATCGAGGCGTACGAGCGTCTCACCGGCCTCAGCTGGTAGTCCGCCGCGGCCGTGCCGTGCCCGTCGCGTGCCGTGCCCGCCGGTCGAGAGGACCGGCGGGCACGGCACGCGGGTGCCGGCGGGAAGGGCGTCAGGCGCCGGTGGGACAGGCGCCAGGCGCCGGTAGGACGGGCATCAGGGTCGGTGGGACAGGCGCCAGGGGCGAAGGAAACCCGTCGTCCCGGGAAGACCGAAGGCCCCGGTCGTGACGACCGGGGCCTTTCTCTGAGCGGACGACGAGGCTCGAACTCGCGACCTCAACCTTGGCAAGGTTGCGCTCTACCAACTGAGCTACGTCCGCCTGCTCCGCGCGTTCCCGTGCGGTGCGACACCTACTATAGCCAACCCTCGGGGCCTTGGGCACACACCCCGGCCCGGCGGGTCCGCGCTGCCGGGCGGCGTACCGCGGACGAAGGGGACGTGCCGCGGGCGAGGATCTGCCCAGGGCCTGCGGCCCGCCCCCGCCGCGCGCCGGGCGGAACGGCCGACGACGGACCCGGCGGGGCGCCGCAGGGCCCGTCGCCGGCATGGGGACGCCCGCGCCGAACCGGTCGCCGCATGGGCCGCGGCACCGGTGGCCGAGTGCGGGGAGGGTGCGGCGCGGTGGCGACCCGGTCTTCGGGCCGGGCAGTCAGGGGGCCAAGCTGTGGTGATGGTCACACCTTCGGACGCCGGCCCTGACCGCGGCCCGGGCCCCCAGGACCACGCGGCGGGCGCGCCCCGGCCGCGGCGCCACGCGAACCCGGTGCCACGCGTACGCGGAACACACGCAAGCACGCCCGCGCGGAAGCACGAAGAAGGCCCCGGTCGGTGATCCGACCGGGGCCTTCCCTCAAGAGCGGACGACGAGATTCGAACTCGCGACCCTCACCTTGGCAAGGTGATGCTCTACCAACTGAGCCACGTCCGCACGGCGACTACTCTACCCGATCCTCAGGACCGGTCGAGCAACCAGAGCGGGTGACAGGAATCGCACACTGCGCCTTCCCCCTGGAAGAGGGATGTTCTGCTACTGAACTACACCCGCGTGGCCCGGGAGCCGGCCTTTCGGCCCGCCCTCGGCGTGCTCAGACTCTAGCGGATCAAGGGGGGTGGCTGTCCAATCGCTTCTTCCGGGTGATTCCCGGGCGGCGCCCCGGCGTTTCCGGCGGCCGGGGCGCGGGCGGATCAGCCGGCCTCGGCGTACGCCTCGTAGAGCTTCTTCGGAATGCGGCCGCGCGGCGGCACGTCGAAGCCCCGGGAGAGCGCCCAGGCGCGCACGGCGGCCGGGTCGGGGGCAAGGGAGGTGTGCTTGAAGGCCTTGCCGAGCCGGCTCCGGCGGCGGCCCGCCTCGACGTACGGAGTGAGCGCCTCGCGGAGCTGCTGGGCGTTGCCGGCGGACAGGTCGATCTCGTAGGACTTGCCGTCGAGGCCGAAAGAGACCGTTTCCGTCGCTTCACCGCCGTCGAGGTCGTCGGAGAGCGTGACCAGTACGCGTTGCGCCATGGATGCCGGTCCTTTCAATGGAGAAGGCCCAGGGGCCTGCGTTGGCCTCGTTGTTGTACCGAAGCCCCATGGCCGGGGTCAATGCTTTCCCATTTACCGGTCCGCATATTTTCGCCGGTCGTGCTCGGTTTATTCCTCCGGATGTCCCGCCGGCAATCCGGCGGACGGATATTCCGTGACCATTCTGGAATATCTACCCGCGTAGATTCTGTGGCGGGGTACGGTGGGAACATCTCACCGCAGCACACCACCGGGAGTGACCGTGGCACGCGTCGTAGTCGACGTCATGCTCAAGCCGGAGATCCTCGACCCCCAGGGCCAGGCGGTGCAGCGCGCGCTGCCGCGCCTCGGGTTCGAGGGAATCGCCGACGTCCGCCAGGGCAAGCGTTTTGAGCTCGAACTTGAGGGTCCGGTCGACGACGCCGCCCTCAGCCGTATCCGAGAGATGGCCGAGACCTTCCTCGCCAACACCGTGATCGAGGACTTCACCGTGAGGGTGGAGTCGTGACCGCACGTATCGGTGTCGTCACCTTCCCCGGGACGCTCGACGACCGGGACACCCAGCGGGCCGTCCGGCTCGCCGGCGCCGAACCGGTGGCGCTGTGGCACCGTGACAAGGATCTCCACCAGGTCGACGCCGTCGTCCTGCCCGGGGGATTCAGTTACGGCGACTATCTGCGGGCAGGGGCGATTTCCCGCTTCTCGCCGGTGATGGAGTCGGTCATCGCCGGTGCCAAGGACGGTCTTCCGGTCCTGGGTATCTGCAACGGCTTCCAGGTGCTCACCGAGACGCATCTGCTTCCGGGCGCGATGTTGCGCAACAATCACCTGCACTTCATCTGCCGGGACCAGAGGCTGCGCGTCGAGAACAACTCGACGTCCTGGACGGCCGATTACGAGCAGGGCCAGGAGATCAGCATCCCGCTGAAGAACATCGACGGCCGCTACGTCGCCGACGAGCGCGTCCTCGACGAGCTGGAGGCCGAGGGCCGCGTGGTGTTCCGCTACGCGGACTGGAACCCCAATGGCTCGCTCCGGGACATCGCCGGCATCACCAACGCCGCGGGCAATGTCGTCGGTCTCATGCCGCACCCCGAGCACGCCGTCGAGTCGCTGATCGGGACCGGCCGCACCGACGGCCTCGGATTCTTCACCTCGATCCTCAAGAAGCTGGTTCACGCGTCATGACACTCGATTCCGTGAAGCACGCCACCGAGACTCCGGACGCCGAGCAGCCGTGGGCCGAACTCGGCCTGAAGCAGGACGAGTACGAGCGCATCCGCGAGATCCTCGGTCGCCGTCCCACCGGTGCCGAGCTCGCCATGTACTCCGTCATGTGGTCCGAGCACTGCTCCTACAAGAGCAGCAAGATCCACCTGCGCCAGTTCGGCGAGAAGGCCCCCGCCAACGACGCGCTGCTCGTCGGCATCGGTGAGAACGCCGGTGTCGTGGACGTCGGCCAGGGCTACGCGGTCACCTTCAAGGTCGAGTCGCACAACCACCCGTCGTACATCGAGCCCTACCAGGGCGCGGCCACCGGCGTCGGCGGCATCGTCCGCGACATCCTCGCCATGGGCGCCCGCCCGGTCGCCGTCATGGACCCGCTGCGCTTCGGCGCGCCGGACCACCCCGACACCAAGCGCGTCCTGCCCGGCGTCGTCGCGGGCGTCGGCGGCTACGGCAACTGCCTGGGCCTGCCCAACATCGGCGGCGAGGTCGTCTTCGACCCCTGCTACCAGGGCAACCCGCTGGTGAACGCGCTCTGCATCGGTGTGATGAAGCACGAGGACATCCACCTCGCCAAGGCCTCGGGCGCCGGCAACAAGGTCATCCTCTACGGCGCCCGCACCGGAGGCGACGGCATCGGCGGCGTCTCCGTGCTCGCCTCGGAGACCTTCTCCGACAGCGGCCCGGCCAAGCGCCCCGCCGTCCAGGTCGGCGACCCCTTCCAGGAGAAGCTGCTCATCGAGTGCACCCTGGAGATCTTCAAGGAGAAGCTGGTCGCCGGCATCCAGGACCTCGGCGGCGCCGGCCTGTCCTGCGCCACCTCCGAGCTGGCCTCGGCCGGCTCCGGCGGCATGCGCGTGGACCTGGAGACCGTGCCGCTGCGCGACGCGACGCTCTCGCCGGAGGAGATCCTCATGAGCGAGTCGCAGGAGCGCATGTGCGCCATCGTCGAGCCCCAGCACGTCGACCGCTTCCTGGAGATCTGCGAGAAGTGGGACGTCATCGCCACCGTCATCGGTGAGGTCACCGACGGCGACCGGCTGGAGATCTTCTGGCACGGCGAGCAGATCGTCGACGTCCCGCCGCGCACCGTCGCCCACGAGGGCCCGGTGTACGAGCGCCCCTACGCCCGCCCCGCGTGGCAGGACGCGCTCCAGGCCGACGACGCCAACAAGCTGCCGCGCCCGCAGACCGCGAAGGAGCTGCGCGAGCAGGTCCTGACGGTGGTCGCGCACCCGAACCAGGCCTCCAAGGCGTGGATCACCGACCAGTACGACCGCTTCGTGCAGGGCAACACCGTGCTGGCACAGCCGGAGGACTCCGGCATGATCCGCATCGACGAGGAGACCAACCTCGGCGTCGCGGTCGCCACCGACGGCAACGGCCGCTACGCCAAGCTCGACCCGTACACCGGCGCGCAGCTGGCGCTCGCCGAGGCGTACCGCAACGTCGCCACGAGCGGTGCGAAGCCGCTGGCGGTCTCGGACTGCCTCAACTTCGGCTCGCCCGAGGACCCGGCCGCGATGTGGCAGTTCGCCGAGGCCTGCCGGGGCCTGGCCGACGGCTGCCTGGAGCTGGGCACGCCGGTCACCGGCGGCAACGTCTCGCTCTACAACCAGACCGGCGACGTCGCCATCCACCCGACGCCCGTCGTGGCGGTGCTCGGCGTGATCGACGACGTCACGCGCCGCACCCCGGTCGCCTTCAAGGACCAGGGCCAGCTGCTCTACCTGCTGGGCGACACCAAGGAGGAGCTGGGTGGCTCCGCCTGGTCCCAGGCCGTCCACGACCACCTCGGCGGACTGCCGCCGGCGGTGGACCTGGAGCGCGAGAAGCTGCTCGGCGAGATCCTCATCTCGGCCTCCCGGGACGGCATGATCGACGCGGCCCACGACCTGTCCGACGGCGGGCTCGTCCAGGCCGTCGTCGAGTCCTGCCTGCGCGGCGGCAACGGCGCGCGCCTGGTCGTGCCGGACGGCCTCGACCCGTTCGTCTTTCTGTTCTCGGAGTCGACGGGCCGGGTGGTCGTCTCGGTGCCGCGCAGCGAGGAGCTCCGCTTCACCGACATGTGCGGTGCGCGGGGTCTGCCCGCGACGCGGATCGGTGTCGTCGACGGCGACGCGGTGGAGCTGCAGGGCCAGTTCAGCATCTCGCTGGACGAGCTCCGCACGGCGCACGAGGGCACGATCCCGGCCCTCCTGGCCTGATCCGTCCGCCTGCCTTCCGCAAGCGCCCCCGCGCCACTCGGCGCGGGGGCGCTGCGCTGCGGCCGTCCGCTCGGCCGGCCGGCCCGCATGATCGCGACCGGCGGTACTGTGCGTTGCGCAACCACCGTTACGACGAGGGGTCAACGATGCACGAGTACAAGGTCGTCAGCTTCCGTGAGTCGCTGGTAGGCGACGCCATCGACGACGACAAGCTGGAGAAGACGCTCAACAAGTACGCCGAGGACGGCTGGCACCTCAAGACGATCACCGCGGCCGACGTCAAGGGCCGGATCGGCCCGGGCGCGGTGGGCGGTCTGCTGCTCACCTTCGAGCGCCCGCGCCAGGCCTGACCGCCGGGGTCGGGGTGCGGGCCGGGGCCGGCGCGTAGGCTGCGGACATGCCGCCCACCGCCCGCAAACCCCGCACCTACGACCCCGCCAGGACCCGCGCTGCGCTCACCGCGCAGGTCGGCCACGTCCTGGGGGCCGCCCGCGGACTGACGGAACAGCAGCTGCACGCACCCTCCGGGCTGCCGGGGTGGGACGTGCACACGCTGGTGGTGCACATCGCCCGGGAGGTGGAGGCCGTCGCCCGGGTGCTGGCCTCGCCCGCCCCGGCCCGGGCGGACCTCGATCTCACCCTGTGGGCGCGCTCCACGGAACGCATCGCCGGCCCGCTGGACGCCGACGCCCGCGAGACGGCCGCAGGGACCGCCGACGCCGCCACGCGCCTGGAGGAGGCCGCCCACGGGCTCGCCGGGGTGCTGGACGAGGCGGTGGCGCCCGGGCGCCTGGTGGCGATCACCCTCGGCGCGATGCGGTCCACGGACTTCCTGGTGACCCGGCTCGTCGAACTGGTCGTCCACAGCGACGACCTCGCCCGGGCGACGAACGCGCCCGTCCCGCTGGAGCGGCAGGCCGTCGCCGCCGTCGTACGGCTCCTCGCTGACACCCTGGCCGTCGCCGCGCCCGGCAACTCCGTCGAGGTCCGCGTCCCGCCGTACGCGGCGGTGCAGTGTGTCCCCGGCCCCCGTCACACCCGGGGCACCCCTCCCAACGTCGTCGAGACGGACCCGGTGACCTGGATCCGCCTCGCCACCGGCCGTACGTACTGGGCCGACGCACTCGCCTCCGCCGCGGTCTTCGCGAGCGGCGAGCGCGCCGACCTCGCTCCCTACCTGCCCCTGCTGGGCTGAGGCGGCCGGGCCTGCCCCTGCTGGGCTGAGGCGGCCGGGCCTGCCCCTGTTGGGCTGTGGCGGCCCGGGCGCTCGCATAATGCGCCTGTGACCTCCGCAAAGTCCCCGGCACGCATACCGGCCCGCCCCTGGCTCTCCGCCGACGCCCGCCGCTGGGCGGCCGTGCGGCCGCCCCGCTGGGCCGCGCCCCGGTGGCCCGCGGCGGCGCTGCTGGCATCCGTGATCGCGGCGATCGCCTGCGCCCCCTATGAGCGGTGCACGGCGTCCGCGCCGTGCGGACCCATGTGGCTGGACGCGGTCGGCACCATCGCCTTTTTCGTGCACATGGTGTGGCTGCTGGTGCTGCCCGAGGCGGCGCTGGTGTCGGCGCCGCTGCTGCTGCTGTCGATGGCTGATCCGGACATGTGGGCCGGTGGTGCCGCCGAGCGCCTGGCGGACACGGCGGTACTGGCCGCGCTGTGCTGGGGCTGGGCCGCGGTTCTCGCGCGGCTGCGGGTGCGCCGTACGCAGCGGGCGCTGGCCCTGGAGGCGGCCGGTGGTCTCGTGATGCCGGTCCCGGAGTCCGCGGCGCCGGCCGTACGGCGCGGTGTGCTTCGCGTGGTTGCCGGGCTGGTGGTCCTCGTGGCCGCCGGGGGAGCCGCCGTCCTCGCGATCGCCGACGACCGGGCCGACGAGCGGCACGCGGCGGTGGCGCGCACGGTCGGCGCCATCGTCGTCTCCGACGACGCAGAGGATCGTCTCGTCGTCCGGTTCGGGGACGGCAGCCGCCATGACGTCGATGTGGCGTTCCCCGAGGACTACGACCGCGGTGCCCACGTCCCCGTCCTCGTCGACGGGGAGTGGACGCGGCTTGCCGCGGAGCCGTACCGCGATCACTTCGGACTGCAGCTCCTGGCGGTGGCGGGCGGCGGAGCCGCCGTCAGCCTGCTGCTGTCCGGGGTGCTGACGGCGGCTCGCGCGGCGGCCCTGCGGCGGGGTGCTGCCCCCGCTCTGCGGGTCTTCGTGCGGGGAGGAGGTGGCGGTAGCGCGGTCCATCCTTTCGACGGGGCGGATGGAGAACCCGTCCTGACGTACGCGTCGAGCGCGTACCGCGGCGCGCCGCGCGGCGAGGCCGTGCTCTACGGCCTCCCGTGCGAAGGGGCCGAGTTGGTGCTGCTGGGCACGACCACGAAGGGTCGGGCGGTGGTCGAGACGACCGTGGCCCCGGCCCGCCCGTGGTCGCCGTCCCATCCGCAGGACCGCGACCGGCGGGCGCACGCCGAGCACCGCCGGAAGGCCGAGGCGGAGATCGCCGAGGCGGCTGCCGCAATGGGGCCGGGTGCCGCTCCGGCGCGCTGGGACGGCGGCCCCGCGGTCCGCATCGCGGGGGCGTTGGGGCTGCTCTGCGAGGTCCTGTGCGTCGCCGCGGTGGTGCGCGGGGGACCCAGCTGGTGGCAGTGGGCGCTGATGGTCCCTGGTGCCGCGGCACTGGCGAGCGAACTCCTCTCCGTGGTCCTGTGGCGTGTCACCGCCGACGCCACCGGGCTCCGGGTCCGACGTCATGCGCGAACGCGGCACGTTCCATGGGAGACCGTCACGCGCGTCGTCCTGACTCGCGAGGGCGTGCTGTTCGTGCGCCGCACCACGGGGGCGGACGACGTACGCCTGGGCGCGGTCTCCTTCCCGGCCTCGGGGAGGTTCCGAGGCCGTCCGACCCGCCCCGCGCGGGCCGCGGCCGAGCTGACGGCCATGGTCCGCGACCCCGCACTTCGCCCAGGGCCGCACCTCTGACTGCCCCGGACCGCACTTCCGACCAGCCCTGACCGCGCCTCGACCGAGGCCCTGACCAACGTCACATGCCCAAGCGCCCCATGGGTTTACGCGCATAGAACGCACTTATGTCGGGTTCCCTCGTTCGGACGACGGTGGAACCTGCCCTAGACTCGGTGACGTGCCACGTGGTGACGGACGACTCAACCACGACCTGCTCCCCGGCGAGAAGGGCCCCCAGGACGCTTGCGGCGTCTTCGGTGTCTGGGCCCCCGGCGAAGAGGTCGCCAAACTCACCTATTTCGGGCTGTACGCCCTGCAGCATCGCGGACAGGAGTCCGCGGGCATCGCAGTGAGCAACGGCTCCCAGATCCTGGTCTTCAAGGACATGGGCCTGGTGTCCCAGGTCTTCGACGAGACCTCACTCGGTTCCCTCCAGGGCCACATCGCGGTCGGGCATGCCCGTTACTCGACCACCGGTGCCTCGGTCTGGGAGAACGCCCAGCCGACATTCCGCGCCACCGCCGGCGGCTCCATCGCCCTCGGCCACAACGGGAACCTGGTCAACACCGTCGAGCTGGCCGAGATGGTCGCCGCGCTGCCCCAGGGCAACGGCCGGGCGACCAAGGTCGCGGCGACCAACGACACCGACCTGGTGACGGCGCTGCTGGCCGGCCAGGTCGACGCGGACGGCAAGCCGCTGTCCGTCGAGGACGCCGCCCGGCAGGTGCTGCCCGTGGTCCAGGGCGCCTTCAGCCTGGTCTTCATGGACGAGCACACGCTCTACGCCGCCCGCGACCCGCAGGGCATCCGCCCGCTGGTGCTGGGCCGCCTCGAGCGCGGCTGGGTCGTCGCGTCGGAGACCGCCGCCCTTGACATCGTCGGCGCGAGCTTCATCCGGGAGGTCGAGCCCGGCGAGATGATCGCCATCGACGAGAACGGGCTGCGCGCCTCCCGCTTCGCCGACGCCCGACCCAAGGGCTGCGTCTTCGAGTACGTGTACCTGGCGCGCCCCGACACCGACATCGCGGGCCGCAACGTCTACCTCTCCCGGGTCGAGATGGGCCGCCGGCTGGCCAAGGAGGCCCCGGTCGACGCCGACCTGGTGATAGCGACCCCGGAGTCCGGCACGCCGGCCGCGGTCGGCTACGCCGAGGAGAGCGGCATCCCCTACGGCTCCGGCCTGGTGAAGAACTCGTATGTGGGCCGGACCTTCATCCAGCCCTCGCAGACCATCCGGCAGCTGGGCATCCGGCTGAAGCTCAACCCGCTCAAGGAGGTCATCCGGGGCAAGCGCCTGGTGGTCGTTGACGACTCGATCGTCCGCGGCAACACCCAGCGCGCGCTGGTCCGGATGCTCCGCGAGGCGGGCGCCGCGGAGGTCCACATCCGGATCTCCTCGCCGCCGATCAAGTGGCCCTGCTTCTTCGGCATCGACTTCGCCACCCGCGCCGAGCTGATCGCCAACGGCCTGTCGGTCGACGAGATCTGCAAGTCCCTGGACGCGGACTCGCTGTCGTACATCTCGATCGACGCCATGGTCGAGGCGACCACGATCGCCAAGCCCAACCTCTGCCGGGCCTGCTTCGACGGCGAGTACCCGATGGAGCTGCCGGACCCCGAGCTGCTCGGCAAGCACCTTCTGGAGACCGAGCTGGCCGGCGGCCCCGATGCGGCCGACGCGCTCCGTCGCCCGTAAGCATTCGACGCAAGGACACAACACAGGCATGTCCGAGAACACCGGTGCCAGCTACGCCGCGGCGGGAGTCGACATCGAGGCGGGCGACCGCGCGGTCGAGCTGATGAAGGAGTGGGTGAAGAAGGCCACCCGCCCCGAGGTCGTGGGCGGTCTCGGCGGGTTCGCCGGCCTCTTCGACGCCTCCGCGCTCAAGCGCTACGAGCGGCCCCTGCTGGCCTCCGCCACCGACGGCGTGGGGACCAAGGTCGACATCGCCCGCCGCATGGGCGTCTACGACACCATCGGCCACGACCTGGTCGGCATGGTCGTCGACGACCTGGTCGTGTGCGGCGCCGAGCCGCTCTTCATGACCGACTACATCTGCGTCGGCAAGGTCTTCCCGGACCGGGTCGCGGCCATCGTCAAGGGCATCGCCGAGGGGTGCGTGCTGGCCGGCTGCGCCCTGGTCGGCGGCGAGACGGCGGAGCACCCGGGCCTGCTCGGCGAGGACGAGTTCGACGTCGCAGGCGCCGGTACGGGCGTCGTCGAGGCCGACCGGCTGCTGGGCGCGGATCGCATCCGTAAGGGTGACGTGGTGATCGCCATGGCATCCTCCGGTCTTCACTCCAACGGGTACTCGCTCGTCCGGCACGTGCTGTTCGACCGGGCCGGCTGGGCGCTGGACCGGGAGGTGCCGGAGTTCGGCCGCACCCTCGGTGAGGAGCTGCTGGAGCCGACCCGGATCTACTCGCTGGACTGCCTGGCGCTGACCCGTACGACCGAGGTGCACGGCTTCTCGCACGTCACCGGTGGCGGCCTCGCCAACAACCTGGCCCGGGTCGTCCCGGACCACCTGCACGCCACGGTGGACCGCTCGACGTGGACGCCGGGTGCGGTGTTCAGCACCGTCGGCGAGCTCGGCGGCGTGGCGCGGCTGGAGCTGGAGAAGACCCTGAACATGGGCGTCGGCATGGTCGCCGTGGTCCCCCAGGAATCGGTGGACGTGGCGCTGACGACGCTGGCCGACCGCGGGCTGGAGGCCTGGGTGGCGGGCGGGATCGTGGAGCGCGGCGATCACGCCGAGGCCGTCGAGCTGACCGGGGACTACGCGGGCTGACCGGTCCGGGACAGCACAAAGCCCGGTCCGGACGGTGCCCGGACCGGGTCAGTGGTCAAGCTGGAACGGAATGTGTTGCGTCAAGCGCGACGACGCTGCGAGGAGGACTGGGACTCGTCGTCCTCGTCGTCGTCCTCGTCGTCGCCGTAGAGATCCGCGTACCGTGCGTACGGGTCGTCTTCCAGCTCGTCGTCATCGTCGTCTTCCTGTACGTCCGGATTGACCGGCAGTGTCGACGATGCGCCCAGCTCTTCGGCCAGACGTGACAGGTCCGTTCCGCCGCTGTTGTACTTCAGCTGGCGGGCGACCTTCGTCTGCTTGGCCTTGGCCCGGCCGCGCCCCATTGGCTCGACCCCCTCAACGTGGGGCTCGACGGCCCCGAGTCTTGACACGCGTTCACGATAGGGAACGGGCCCTCGGGTGAGAGTCCCGGTCCGTAGGACTTCAACGGTACCTGCTTCCGAGGCCGCACGGTACGTCGCCCGCACGACGCGCGTCGGAGCAGGGGCCCGCGATGGCCCCGTCCTGGCTGGTCAGTCGCGATTTTACCTTCTTCCGCCACGGGCTGGCTGCCGGGGCGTGGTAACGGTCGGATGTCCGGCCCGCCGCCCTCGCCGGAAAGACCGGGCGGAGCCGGCCCGACACGCGAGGACGCGGACACCGTACGTCGGGGGCGCCCCGCGGGTGTCCGGTTTGTGATGGAAGACACGCCCCTCGCCGCCATGCGACGGGGGCGCGCAGCGGGGCCGCGGCAGTGCCGAGGCCCCGCGTATCACGAACGATCGCGGACGATCGCGGGACGGTTCAGGGACGCAGCCAGCTCTCCGCGGGGGTGCGCTCCGCCATGCGCTGCTCGGCGAGGCGGTCGGCGGCGGCGGCGGGCGGGACGCCGTCGGCGGCGGCGCGCTCGAAGATCGCCAGGGTGGTGTCGAAGATCTTCGTCGCCTTGGCGCGGGCCCGCTCGAAGTCGAAGCCGTTCAGCTCGTCGGCGACCTGGATGACACCGCCCGCGTTCACGACGTAGTCGGGCGCGTACAGGATGCCGCGGTCGGCCAGGTCCTTCTCGATGCCGGGGTGCGCGAGCTGGTTGTTGGCAGCGCCGCAGACGATCGAGGCGGTGAGGGCCGGCACCGAGTCGTCGTCGAGGGCGCCTCCGAGTGCGCAGGGCGCGTACACGTCCAGCGGCGTACGCACCAGGACGTCAGCATCGGAGACGGCGGTGACCTGCGGGTGGCGGGAGGTGATCCGGTCGACGGCCTCGCCGCGAACGTCGGTGACCACGACCTCGGCGCCGTCCTGGAGCAGGTGCTCCACCAGGTGGTGGCCGACCTTGCCGACACCGGCCACGCCGACCCGGCGGCCGCGCAGCGTCGGGTCGCCCCACTTGGCCTGGGCGGAGGCGCGCATGCCCTGGAAGACGCCCCAGGCGGTCAGCACGGAGGAGTCGCCGGCGCCGCCGTTCTCGGGCGAACGGCCGGTGGTCCACCGCGGCGCGACACGGGAGACGACGTCCATGTCGGCCACATAGGTGCCGACGTCGCAGGCCGTGACGTAGCGGCCGCCGAGCGAGGCCACGAAGCGGCCGTAGGCCAGCAGCAGTTCCTCCGACTTGTCCCGGTCCGGGTCGCCGATGACGACGGCCTTGCCGCCGCCGAGATCGAGACCGGCGAGGGCGTTCTTGTAGGACATGCCGCGGGCGAGGTTGAGCGCGTCCTCGACCGCCTCCTCGTCGGAGGAGTACGTGTGGAAGCGGGTGCCGCCGAGGGCCGGGCCCAGGGCGGTGGAGTGGATCGCGATGACGGCCTTGAGGCCACTGGCGCGGTCCTGGCACAAGACGACCTGCTCATGACCGCCCTGCTCCGACCGGAACAGCGTGGAGACGATGCCGGGTGTCTGACGTACGTCGGTCACTGTGGTGACTCCCGAATGTCCAGAGGTCGCCCTCCGGGTGGGTGGGGGAGGGCCGGTTGGCAGAAGACTAGAACCACCCGGCCCGGAACATGTTCCCAGTGTCGTGGATCACTCCCCGTGCCGGAAGCGACGTGGGACGATGCCAGGGCGGATGCCGTCACGAGGGAGCGGGTGTGGGCTTGTCATCGGTGCTGGTCCCCTACGCGGCGTATCTGCGGGTGTACGAGCCGCTGGCGGCCTTTCCGGAGCCCGACCGCGGTCACTGGTACCGGTACGCCGCCCAGGGCGCGCAGAGGACCGCACAGGACGAGCTGCGGCAGTCGCTGGCCGGCCTGCTCTCGGTCCCGCCCCTCCCGGTCCCGGTCCGGGAGAGCAGCGAGGCGTTCGTCGCCGTCGTGGACGGCGTGACCCACATCTGCCCCTGGCGCACCCGTCTGCGCGGCTGGCTGGCCCTGTCCGATCTGGTCGAGGAGTACCCGGCCCCGGTGGTGGACGCGGTCCTGCCCAGGGTCACGCGCGAACAGGCGGAGGCCGACTTCGCGGCGTGGCGGGCGCAGAAGCCCGAGAACGCCGACGCCCGTCCCTGGATCCGCGGGGCGACCTGGCACGTCCCGGTGCGCTGGTTCGCGCTGTTCGACGACTCCGAGCGGGAGTACGAACCCGCGGGCGCGGGCGAGTCGAAGGAGCCTGTGATGCGGTACCGGACCCCTATGGTGCAGGCGCGACGGCGCACGGCCCGGGCGCTGCGGGTGCTCAAGGATTCACTCGAAGAGGGACCTTTGATCGAGGGCCTGGTAGATGTAGGGCGTTGGCTCGAGGAGTTCCACCCGCGCTCCCTGGTCGAACTCGACTACGGAGGGCTCGTCCACGCCATCGCGCCGGACTCCCTCTCGGGGGACCGGTCGGCCGCGGACGTGGCGGAGGCGCTGGCGGCGCTGCGGGAAGGTGACGACGCCCGGGCCGGTGAGGCGTACGAGCGGCTCACCGGCCGCTGGCGGGCCGTCAGGGAGCTCTTGTACGCCAGCTGAGGGCCCGTCGGAAGCCGGGCATGGGGAGGGACTTTGGTCCTGAGTCCGGCCGACCGGTACCTTTGGCCTAAGCGTGACCTAAAGCACGTTTAGGGGTCTTGCTCTTATCCCCGCCCCCCATGACAATATGGGACATCGGGTCCGGAAGGGCCCCTTTCCACGCGCTCTGGGTGGAATGTCCGGGGTTGTGCGCCCTTGAGGTGGGGCTGTGGCTCGTGGGTTGGCTGTGACTGATCGTCACTCAGGTGTGACTGTCCGTTATGGCCTGGTCCATCGGCTTCCGTCGAGCTTAGACACCTCAGAGGGCAAATCCATCGGTTTGGCCGACACGGCTGGACAGATGGTGTAGTTGTAGTGCCAAGGACAAGCCGTTCGTCCTATTACCGACTCGGCCCGCGTCCGCCATTTCGGGCAACGCGGGTCAAGGTGCAGAATTTAGAGGAAAGAACCGTGTTGGTTCGGTTCTCTCGAGGAGGCCGCTCATGACCGCTCGCACCCCTGATGCCGAGCCGCTGCTGACCCCCGCTGAGGTCGCCACGATGTTCCGCGTGGACCCGAAGACGGTCACGCGCTGGGCCAAGGCTGGCAAGCTCACGTCCATCCGCACGCTCGGCGGGCACCGCCGCTACCGCGAGGCGGAGGTCCGTGCACTGCTCGCGGGCATTCCGCAGCAGCGCAGCGAGGCCTGACCTGAACAAACGGACGTCCATGCGGGGCCCCCAACCCGCCGCGACGTCCGCTCCGAAGGGTCCCTGCCCCCATCAGGGAAGCCCATAGGAACATGATCGCACCGGAGTCCGCCGGCTCCGGTGCGATCTTTTTTGTGTGTGTGATGTGTCGGTCCTGTGAGTGTCGGGGATCCGGTCGTGAGTGCAATTGCACATATTAAATTGACGGCCCCACAGGAGCCCCCAAGTTCCCCCAGCAGCGGATGAGTTCATGTGACTCCTGTCACGCAGCGGTGACTTGTCGCTCTCCGTGGTCGTGCGGTAATGGGACGGCGGCGTTCGCGACACCCGTCGCGCCCTGCGCCCCGGCCCCACCGGGCGGTGCCGCGCGCGCATCGGTGACCGCAGGCCGGATGGGTGCCGGCGGCAGCCGCGGCCGCCTCACGGCCCGTGGGTGCCGGGCCCGGTTCCCCGGGCGTCGCGCTCATGTGCCAGGCGTACCACGCGCCGACGGGCGGCACCAGGGGACCCGCGTCCTCCGCGTCCTCCGCGACCGCTCCCGACTGCCGTCGCGCACGCCGGTCGTCGCCCCCGCCGGCCCTCGCGTACGCCGGCCCACCGCGCGCACGCAGCAAGAAGGCCCGCGTCCTTCGCTGGACGCGGGCCTTGCTTCATGTGCGGTCCTGACGGGATTTGAACCCGCGGCCTCCACCTTGACAGGGTGGCGAGCACTCCAAACTGCTCCACAGGACCAGGTTTCGCGGCCGTTGTTCCCTTGCCGCGATGACGACTGTACAGCAGGTCAGAGGGTGATTGCGAACCCGATCAGCCCCAGGCCTCGTCGAGGGCCTTGAAGATGCGTTTGTCCGAGACCGGGAACGCCGTCCCGAGGGCGTGCGCGAAGTAGCTGACCCGCAGTTCCTCGATCATCCAGCGGATCTCGCGCACCCGTTCGGGGACGGGCCTGCCCGCCGGCTGGGCGGTCAGCAGCTCGGCGTACTCGGCCTGGATCTCACGGACCTTCTCCATGCGCGTGGTGTCGCGCTGGACGCCCGTGGGCATCTGCTGGAGGCGCCGGTCTACGGCCACCAGGTAGCGGAGCAGGTCCGGCAGCCGGTGCACCCCCGAGGCGGTGACGAAGCCGGGCCTAACGAGGGATCCCAGCTGCTCCTTGACGTCCGCCAGGTTCGCGACCAGGGCGAGGCTCTGGGTGGCCTTCAGACGGCGCTCGCAGGCCTGCCAGGCGGCCAGCACCTGGCGCACCTGGGCGACCGTCCTGACGGTCAGCTCGACGAGGTCGGCGCGCACCGAGTCGTACAGCTTGCGGAAGGACTCCTCGTCCCACGCCGGGCCGCCGTGCTCGGTCATGAGCCGGTCGGCGGCCGCGGTGACGCAGTCGTCGAACAGGGCGGCCACCGAGCCGTGCGGGCTGCGCGACAGGGCGAGCTTGTCCTGGTTGGACAGCCGGTCCGCGGCGAACTTCGCCGGGTTGGCGGGGACGTTCAGCAGGATCAGCCGGCGGGTGCCGCGCCACATCGCCGCGGCCTGCTCGGCCTCGGTGTCGAAGAGCTGCACGCCCACGCTCTCGCCCTCGTCGACCAGCGCCGGGAAGGCCTTGACCGGCTGACCGGACCGCCGCGTCTCGAAGGTGCGGGGCAGAGCGCCCACCGTCCACTGCTTCAGCCCTGCGCGCCGCTCGATGCCGATGGAGCCCGCGGCGTCGAAGGCCTTGCTGATCGCGGCCTTGGTCTTGGGCCGGAGCCGCTGCTTGAGCGCCTCCAGGTCCTTGTCCTCGGCCAGTTTGCGGCGGCGTTCGTCGGTCACCCGGAAGGTGATCTTCAGATGCTCCGGGACCCTGGCGAGGTCGAAGTCCTCCGCGGTGACGGGTACGCCCACCATCCGCTGCAGCTCCCGCGCGAGGGTCTCGGGCAAGGGGTCCTGCACGGGGACGACGCGGTCGAGGAAGGCCTTCGCGTAGTTCGGCGCCGGGACGTAGTGGCGGCGGATCGCCTTCGGCAGCGAGCGGATGAGCTCGGTGACGACCTCCTCGCGCAGTCCCGGGATCTGCCAGTCGAAGCCGTCGGGGGTGACCTGGTTGAGCACCTGCAGCGGGATGTGGACGGTCACGCCGTCCGCGTCCGCGCCCGGCTCGAACTGGTACGTCACACGGAACTTGAGCTTCCCCTGGCGCCACGAGTCGGGGTAGTCGTCCTTGGTGACGGCCTCGGCGTTCTCGTTGATCAGCATGGAGTGCTCGAAGTTGAGCAGCTCCGGCTCCTCGCGGCGCTTGTGCTTCCACCACGAGTCGAAGTGCGCGCCCGAGACCACGTGTTCGGGGACCAGGCGGTCGTAGAAGTCGAAGAGCGTCTCGTCGTCGACGAGGATGTCGCGGCGCCGCGCCCGGTGCTCCAGCTCCTCCACCTCGGCCAGCAGCTTGCGGTTGTCGTGGAAGAACTGGTGGTGGGTGCGCCAGTCGCCCTCGACGAGCGCGTTGCGGATGAACAGCTCGCGGCTGGTCTCCGGGTCGATCTTCCCGTAGTTGACCTTGCGGTCGGCGACGACCGGCACGCCGTACAGCGTCACCTTCTCGAAGGCCATGACCGCGGCCTGGTCCTTCTCCCAGTGCGGCTCGCTGTAGGAGCGTTTCACCAGATGCTGGGCGAGCGGTTCGATCCACTCCGGCTCGATGCGCGCGTTGACCCGTGCCCACAGCCGCGAGGTCTCCACCAGCTCGGCCGACATGATCCACCGCGGTGGCTTCTTGAAGAGCGAGGAGCCGGGGAAGACCGCGAACTTGGCGCTGCGGGCGCCCAGGTACTCGTTCTTGTCGGTGTCCTTCAGGCCGATGTGCGAGAGCAGACCGGCCAGCAGCGACTGGTGCACAAGCCGGGTGTCGACCTCGTGGTCGCCCTCGGCGAGGTGGATGCCCATCGTCTTGGCGACCGTGCGCAGCTGGCTGTAGATGTCCTGCCACTCGCGGATCCGCAGGTAGTTGAGGTACTCGGTGCGGCACATCCGGCGAAAGGCGGAGGAGGAGAGCGCCTTCTGCTGCTCGCGCACGTACCGCCACAGATTGAGCAGCGCCATGAAGTCGCTGCTCTCGTCGGCGAAACGGCGGTGCTTCTCGTCGGCCTGCTGCTGCTTGTCCTGGGGGCGTTCGCGCGGGTCCTGGATGGACAGCGCGGCCGCGATGACCATCACCTCGCGGACCACGCCGTTGCGCTCCGCCTCCAGCACCATCCGGGCCAGCCGCGGGTCCACCGGCAGCTGGGACAGCTTGCGGCCGGTCTGTGTGAGCTTCTGCCCGTCGAGCGCGCCGAGCTCCTGCAGCAACTGGACGCCGTCCTTGACGTTCCGGGCGTCCGGCGGGTCGATGAAGGGGAAGCGGGAGACGTCCCCGAGGCCGGCCGCGGTCATCTGCAGGATGACGGAGGCCAGGTTGGTGCGGAGGATCTCGGCGTCGGTGAACTCCGGGCGGGACAGGAAGTCGTCCTCGGAGTACAGCCGGATGCAGATGCCGTCCGCGACGCGCCCGCAGCGGCCCTTGCGCTGGTTGGCGCTGGCCTGGCTGATCGGCTCGATGGGCAGCCGCTGCACCTTGGTGCGGTGGCTGTAGCGGGAGATGCGGGCGAAGCCCGTGTCGATCACGTACCGGATGCCGGGGACGGTGAGCGAGGTCTCCGCGACGTTGGTGGCCAGCACGATGCGGCGGCCCGTAGCCCGCTGGAACACCTTGTGCTGCTCGGCGGAGGACAGCCGCGCGTACAGCGGCAGCACCTCGGTGAAGCGCAGCTGCCGCCTGTTGAGGGCGTCAGCGGTGTCGCGGATCTCCCGTTCGCCGGAGAGGAAGACCAGGATGTCGCCCGGGCCCTCGGCCTGGAGCTCGTCGACCGCGTCGCAGATCGCGGTGATCTGGTCGCGGTCGTCGTCGGAGGCGTCCTGCGCCAGCAGCGGGCGGTACCGCACCTCGACCGGATACGTACGCCCGCTGACCTCGACGATCGGGGCGTCGCCGAAGTGCCGGGAGAAGCGCTCCGGGTCGATCGTCGCGGAGGTGATGACGACCTTGAGATCGGGGCGGCGGGGCAGCAGCTGGGCGAGGTAGCCCAGAATGAAGTCGATGTTGAGGCTGCGCTCGTGGGCCTCGTCGATGATGATCGTGTCGTACTGGCGCAGCTCCCGGTCGGTCTGGATCTCGGCCAGCAGGATGCCGTCCGTCATCAGCTTGACCAGCGTGCCGTCGCCGACCTGGTCGGTGAACCGGACCTTCCAGCCGACCGCTCCGCCCAGCGGGGTCCGCAGCTCCTCCGCCACGCGCTCGGCGACCGTGCGGGCGGCGATCCGGCGGGGCTGGGTGTGGCCGATGAGGCCCCGGACGCCGCGGCCCAGCTCCAGGCAGATCTTGGGGATCTGGGTGGTCTTGCCGGAGCCGGTCTCACCCGCGACGATCACGACCTGGTGGTCGCGGATCGCCTCGAGGATCTCGTCCTTCTTCTGGCTGACCGGCAGCTGTTCGGGGTAGCTGATCGCGGGTATGGCCGTGCGTCGCGCCTCGACCTTCAGCACGGCCGTGTCGATCTCCGCCCCGATCTCGGCCAGCACGGCCGAGCGGGCCTCGGGCTTGCGGATGCGGCGTGCGCCGTCCAGGCGACGGCCGAGGCGGTGCGCGTCGCGCAGGGTGAGCTCGGCCAGTCGCGCGGCGAGCTCGCCGAATGCGGGGGAGGGGGTCTGCGTAGACATACGCGTTCCAGCATCGCATCCGCCGCGCCCGGCGGGCGAACGCATTACGCCGAGCGCCCGCCGTCCCGCAGACCGGACCGGCCCGCTGCGCGGGGCGCGGTGATGCCGGTCACGCCGCCGGCGCCGCGGCGTGACCGCGGGCCGCGCGAGGCCAGTTGCCGCCGCCCGCGGGGCCGGCGGGTGGGACGGGTTCGCGGCCCGCCGTTCGCTGTGCCGTTCGCTGTGCCGGTCGTTGTGCCGGTCAGGGGCCGGTCAGTCAGGGTGGTGAGCAGGGCCACGGCTGCCGGCACGGGTGCTGCGCAGGCAACGCGAAACCCCCGCCGAGGATCTCGACGGGGGTTGCTGGTGGCTGGGGCCGGGGTCGAACCGGCGACCTATCGCTTTTCAGGCGATCGCTCGTACCAACTGAGCTACCCAGCCAGCGCGGTCCTGACGGGATTTGAACCCGCGGCCTCCACCTTGACAGGGTGGCGAGCACTCCAAACTGCTCCACAGGACCTTGCTTCGCGCTTTGTGCGAGAGACAGTCTCCCACACGTTTGTGCGTGCTCCCAACGGGATTCCGCCGCGCTGTGCGAGAGATGGATCGTCGGTGACGTGACTGCCGGTCGATGCTTCTCGGTGACCGGTCGGACACGCACTGGCGGGCCGATCTCGCTGGACCAGCGTATCAGACCGGGAGTGCCGCCACGTACGTGTGACCTGCGGGGCTGCGAGGCCGCGGCACTGGTCGGGGCCGGAGAACGCCCGGAAAACACAGAAGGCAGCGCTGCCGGTGAACCGACCGCACTGCCAACGCGCATGGTCTGCCGGACGAAGCAGACGTATGTGCCCCCAACGGGATTCGAACCCGTGCTACCGCCTTGAAAGGGCGGCGTCCTGGGCCACTAGACGATGAGGGCTGAATGGCCCGCCGGGCGGATCTTCGACACCGTCGGGACGCGTCAGAAGCATATGGGATGCGAGGGGGGAACGCCAAAAGGGTTCATCGACCGCTTCCCGCCGTGGCGGAGGGCCTTGCGGACGGGGTGCCGGAAGGGGAGGAGGAGGGTGCGCCGGAAGGGGAGGGGACGCGGCCCGGCTCCACCTCCTCCGGGAGGTGGCGGGAGACCTCGGCGGTGGACAGCCCGAGCCCGCCGAGGGTGATCTCGTCCCAGGCCTGGAGCGCGTGGGTGTCGCGGTCCAGATAGAGGACGGAGGCCTCCACCTTCTGCGGCGTGTCCCCCTCGACGGCGCGCAGCCCTCCGCCGCCGGTCGTGCCCTGCACCATCAGCCGGCTGCCGTTCTCGAGCACGCCGACGTCGCGGGTGTGGGTGTGGCCGGCGAGGAGCAGGGGGACGAGGCCGTCGACCTGGGCGGCGGCGATCGGGTTGTGGGCCACGGCGATGTCGACCTTGGCGCCCGAGGCGTTCTGCAGCCGGACGGCGTCGGCGAGCCGCTGCCCGGCCGCCCGCTCCGAGGGGTCGCCGACCGCCTCGACGGAGCGGTCCGGGGTGAACTGCGGGTCGCCGATGCCGGCGATGCGCAGTCCCTCGACGACCACCGACCGGCCGTCGTCGACCACGTGGGCGCCCGCACGGCTCGCGACCGCGCGCTGGCTGTCCATGGAGTCGTGGTTGCCGCGGACGAAGACATAGGGCGCGCCGAGGTCCGTGATGGGGGCGGTGAACCCGTTCTCGGCGGCGGTGCCGTGGTCCATCAGGTCGCCGGTGTCGATGATCACGTCGATCTTGTACTCGGTCACCACCGACTGGATGATCTCCCAGGCCGCCGGGTTGAGGTGGATGTCGGAGACGTGCAGCACCCGCAGCGTGGTCGGGTCCGGGGCGTAGGCGGGCAGCGTGGACGCCGCGTCGTACAGCCGGGTCATGTTCGTCACCAGGCGGGCGAGTTCCTGCTGGTAGACGTCGAAGTCGCTGACGATGCTGCGCGCGTTGCCGACGACCGAGGGTGCGCTGCTGAGCAGCCCGGAGAAGCGGGGCTCCAGGACGCTGCGCGGGTTCCAGGTGCCGAAGGCGGTGCCGGCGCAGGCCGCCAGGACCGCGAGGGACAGCCCGCCGACGGCCAGGGCGCGCTTGGGCGTGCGGTAGACGGCGAGGCCGAGGGCGGTGGCGCCGGTCAGCGCCGCCACCGAGGACTGCAGCACGAGTTCGGCCGTGCTGTGCCGCACGTCCGCCGCCACCTCGCTCTGCAGTCCGCTGATCCGCTCCGGGTGCCGTATGAGGTTCCGCGACCGCTCGGGGTCGAGGGTGTCGACGTCCACGACCAGGCGCAGCGGGCCGTCGTGGCTGTCCAGCCGGAGGGAGCCCAGCGGGGAGACGTTGACCTCGGTGTCACCGGTCCAGGACGGGTGCAGCGACATCCGGGTGTTCATCGGGCCGACCGGTTCCTCGATGCCGCCCAGTACCGCCAGGCCGAGCCAGCCGCCCACCAGCGCCACCGCGAGCAGCCCCAGCGCGCCCGGGTACGGGCTGCGGGCGGGGGAGGCGGTGAGCGCGGGGGCGGGCGCTGCGGTCGGGTGGCGGCGCCACAGGTCACGGATACGGGGCACACGAGAGCGAACGCGGACCATTGCCGACGTATGCCCCGGGCCCTCGCGAGGCATGCGCCGCCGGACGGAGTCGCCCGCGTGCCCGCGGGGGTGACCGGGGCTCAGCCCCAGCCCAGTTCGTGCAGGCGCTCGTCCTCGATGCCGAAGTGGTGCGCCACCTCGTGGACGACGGTCGTGGCGACCTCCTCCACGATCTCCTCCTTGGTGCCGCACATGCGCAGGGTCGGACCGCGGTAGATCGTGATCCGGTCCGGCAGGACGCCGGCGTACCACTCCCCGCGCTCGGTCAGCGGCGTTCCCTCGTACAGGCCCAGCAGTTCCGGATCGGAGGGGTCGGGCTCGTCCTCGACGAACACCGCCACGTTGTCCATGACGCGGGCCAGTTCCGGCGGGATCCGGTCGAGCGCGTCGCTGACCAGTTCCTCGAACGCTTCGCGTGACATCTCCAGCACACCGCCATTGTCCGGGACGGACGGCCGTTCGGGCAGGGTCCGACGCGATTCCGTGCCGGGCGTGCCGAAGGGCGGCGCGGCGGCATCCGTTCGGCGGACGTCCGCGTGGCCCTCTCGCGGCCGTCCGGCGCCGGGCGGCCATCGCGCTGCCGCGCCCGCCCCGCGTGCGGGCGTGTCCCCGGGGGCCGTGCGCCCGTTGGGCAGCACGGAACCGGTCCCGCGACGACCCCTCGCCGGCGCACCGGACCATCCGGACCTCAAGACCGACCGGACCTCCGCTGTCACCGTCCAGCCCGATCCACCAGAGGTGCCCACGTGACCCCTGCCCCCGCCCGTGCGCGTACGGCGGCCGTGCTGCTCCTGCCCGTGCTCGCCCTGGGCTCCCTGACCGGCTGCGTCAGTGTGGGCGGCGCGGGAGGCGACGCCCGGCCGAAGGAGGTCTCCTCCGGTGTCGCCGAGGCGGCAGCCGGCGGTTCCGGGGGGACCTGGCAGGAAGGCGGGGTGGTCGTGCCCGGCGGCGGTCCGGGCGGGGTGGAGGGACGGCCGGGGGCACTGCGGCCCGCCGCGGGTTCCCCCTCGGTGTCGGCGGAGGAATCGGTGCCCGGGCCGACGCAGGGTCCGGGGCGTTCCCCCGGCGTGAAGTCCCCGGTGCGCCCCTCGTCGCCGGGGCAGCCCTCGCAGTCATCGCCCCCGTCGGACCGGCCCTCGGCGACGTCCTCGCCCGGCGACAGCTCCCCGCCGCCGTCCGGGGGCGGTTCGCCCGAGCCGTCGCCGTCCAGCGCGCCCTCGGCGAACGGCGCCGCGGGGGGAGCGGGGGAGCCGGGAGCGCCGGGAGAACCGGGGGAGAGAGCGGCATGAGGGCGGTGCCAGGGCGGCGTGAGAGGACCGAATTGGCCAAAGCGGTCTCGTATGCGTATGCTGGTAGATCGTTTGATCCCTTGCCCGGCGCCGAACCCGAGACGCGCCGCGTTGGCGCGTTCCTTTTCTCCTGTGGCTGACCGCATCGAGGCGGTTGTAAGCAACCTCCGGAGCTGGCGCGTGCCGAAATCTCCGAGAGGTTTTAGCTTCAGCATGTCTATTGACACTGCCGACCGTTCCGCCATGCCCATCGACATCGACGGCGCCGACGAGGCCGTCACCGTCACCGAGGAGCAGACCGCTCCCGAGACCCCCACCGTGACCTTCGGCGACCTCGGTCTGCCCGAGTCGATCGTCCGCAAGCTGGCGCAGAACGGGGTCACCACCCCCTTCCCGATCCAGGCGGCGACGATCCCCGACGCCCTGGCGGGCAGCGACATCCTCGGTCGCGGCCGCACCGGTTCCGGCAAGACCCTCTCCTTCGGTCTGCCGCTGCTCACGTCCCTGGCCGACGGCCACACCGAGCGCAAGCGCCCGCGCGGCGTGATCCTCACCCCGACCCGCGAGCTGGCGATGCAGGTCGCGGACGCGCTGCAGCCGTACGGCGACGTGCTCGGCCTCAAGATGAAGGTCGTCTGCGGCGGCACCTCCATGCAGAACCAGATCTACGCGCTGGAGCGGGGCGTCGACATCCTCGTCGCCACCCCCGGCCGGCTGCGCGACCTGATCGAGCGCGGCGCCTGCTCGCTGGACCAGGTCCGGATCGCCGTCCTCGACGAGGCCGACCAGATGGCCGACATGGGCTTCCTGCCCGAGGTCACCGAGATCCTCGACCTGATCCCGCAGGGCGGCCAGCGGCTGCTGTTCTCCGCCACGCTGGAGAACGAGATCGACACCCTGGTCAAGCGGTACCTGAAGGACCCGATCACGCACGAGGTCGACCCCTCGGCGGGCGCGGTCACCACGATGACCCACCACGTCCTGGTCGTGAAGCCGAAGGACAAGGCCCCGGTCACGGCCGCCATCGCCGCCCGCAAGGGCCGCACCATCATCTTCGTCCGCACCCAGATGGGTGCCGACCGCGTCGCCGAGCAGCTGCGCGAGGCGGGCGTCAAGGCCGACGCCCTGCACGGTGGCATGACCCAGGGCGCCCGCACCCGCACGCTGGCGGACTTCAAGGACGGTTACGTCAACGTCCTCGTCGCCACCGACGTCGCGGCCCGCGGCATCCACGTGGACGGCATCGACCTGGTCCTCAACGTGGACCCGGCCGGCGACCACAAGGACTACCTGCACCGCTCGGGCCGCACCGCCCGGGCCGGCCAGTCCGGCACGGTCGTCTCGCTCGCCCTGCCGCACCAGCGCAAGCAGATCTTCCGTCTGATGGAGGACGCTGGCGTCGACGCCTCGCGCCACATCGTGGGCGGGGCGGGGGCGTTCGACGAGGACGTCGCCAAGATCACCGGCGCCCGGTCGCTGACCGAGGTGCAGGCGGACGCCGCGGGCAACGCGGCCCAGCAGGCCGAGCGCGAGGTCGCCGACCTCACCAAGTCCCTGGAGCGCGCGCAGCGGCGGGCTGCCGAGCTGCGCGAGGAGGCCGACCGCCTCACGGCGCGTGCCGCCCGTGAGCGCGGCGAGGACCCGGAGGCAGCCGTGGCCGCCGCCCAGGCCGAGGCCGCCGAGGCGGTCGCCGCCGCGGCGACCACCGCCGCCCCGGCCGCGGAGGCGTCCGCGCCGGAGCAGCGCGGCTTCCAGCGCCGCGACGACCGGGGCAACTACGAGCGCCGCCGTGACGACCGTCGCGACGACCGCCCGTCCTTCCGGGACCGGGACCGGGGTGAGCGCGGGTACGAGCGCCGTGACGACCGTCCGTCGTACAACCGCGACCGCCGCGACGAGCGCCCCTCGTTCAACCGCGACCGCCGTGACGACCGTCCGTCGTTCAACCGCGACCGCCGTGACGACCGTCCGTCGTACAACCGCGACCGCCGCGACGAGCGGCCCGCGTTCAACCGGGACCGTGACCGCGACCGTGGATTCGACCGCCGTGACGACCGCCGTGACGACCGTCCGGCGCGTTCGTACGACCGCCGTGACGACCGCCCGGCCCGCTCCCCCGAGTCCCGTGACCGGCACTTCGGTGGGGACCGCCCCTTCAACCGGGACCGCCGTGACGACCGTCCGTCGTACAACCGTGACCGCGACGCCAACGACCGCCGCCCGTACGGCCGTCGTGACGACCACCGCCCCGGGGGCTTCGACCGCCGTGCGGACAAGCCGCGCTGGAAGCGCAACGGCTGACCTCAGCTGAACGGCAGAGCCCGGCAGACGCCCCGTCTGCCGGGCTCTGCCGTGTCTCCGGCCGCATCGCGGCCCCTGGGCCCGCGTGGGCGGCCCTCGCGGGACGGCGAGGCGGCGTCGGCGCCGCCACGCCCGGGCGTCCGCGCCCGGCGCTCCACCGAGGCCTCGAGGGCTCCCGCGCCCGGCGCGGGCGACACCCCCAGGCGACACCATCGGGCTGCCCTCCCCGCCCCTCGCCGGGGTGGCCGCGCCGTACTGGCCCAATGCGCTCGGAGTCACGGCCGTCGTCCGGCTATGCTGCGGGGTGCGGGCCGTTAGCTCAATTGGCAGAGCAGTGGACTTTTAATCCATTGGTTGTGGGTTCGAGTCCCACACGGCCTACGGAAGAGGCCCAGGTCAGAGGACAGCTGACCTGGGCCTCAGGCGTTTCGGGATCGCTGGCTCAACCGGTGCTCGCCCGAAGTGCACGGTTCGTCAGGCGTCGCGCGGAGCGCTCCGGGGTGCCTCGCGGGACTTTTGAACGGCCGCACAGAGGGCGCCATCGGTGTGGCGCGCCCCCTCCCTGAGCACGCACGCCCCGACCTGGACCGAACGAATCAGGACGGTCCTCGGCGAAATCGAGGCGCGCCGACCCCATCCCCTCGGATAGCGTCGCCCCTCGCAGCGCGCACAGCACTGGAGCCTGCGGATGTCACAGGTCAGTGTGCGCACTTCGCTCCGTGACCGCCGCCCGCCGTGCTCACAGTGATCATCGTGTCGACGTCCGCTCAGGCCGTGCTGATCGTGCCCGGGACCGTCCCGCCGGCATCGCCCGCGGCAGTCACGGACCGACTCGACCACACGTCGGCGACCGCGACTTCGTAAGGAGCACTCACACCGTGGCCCAGCTTCGCTGTACCGGCATCACCTATGCCCACGGCGCTCTCACCGTGTTGGACGGAGCGGATCTGGCGGTCTCGGCCGGAGAACGCGTGGGGATCGTCGCCCCGAACGGAACCGGGAAATCCACCCTGCTGCGGATAGCCGCGGCTGAGCTGCTCCCCGACAGCGGCAGCGTGACCCGCGCGCCGGCCGATGCCACCGTCATCCGCCTCGACCAGGAGCGGGACATGCGCGACGGTGTGCCGCTGAGCGACTATCTCGTCCGCCGCACCGGTGTGGCGCAGGCGCAGCAGGACCTCGATGCCGCGATCCGTCTGCTCCAGCGGCAGGAGCCCGGAGCGGACGACGCCTACGCCCAGGCGTGGGACCGTTGGCTCGCCCTGGGCGGAGCCGATCTTCCCGAGCGCGCCGCCGATGTAGCGGCCGATCTGGGTGCGCGACTCGACGCCAGAGCCACCGCCGAGCTGTCCGGCGGGCAGCGGGCCCGGCTGGCGCTTGCCGCCGTACTGCTGGCTCAGCCGGACATCCTCCTGCTGGACGAGCCGACCAACGACCTGGACGACGACGGCCTGGCCCGGCTGGAGCAGCACATCAGGCACAGCCGGGCAGGCATCGCGCTGATCAGCCACGACCGGGCCTTCTTGGCGGCGACCGTGGACAAGGTCGTGGAACTGGACGAGTTCACCCGCCGCACCAGCGAGTACGGCGGCGGCTGGGACAGCTTCGTCACCGAACGCGCCGCCGCGCGCCGGCGTGCCGTCGAGGCCTACGCCGCGTACGAGGCCTCCCGGCAGCAGATGACCGGCGCCGCACGCACGCAGCGGGAGTGGGCGCGGCAGGGAGCGGCCAGAGCGGTCGATCCGCGACGTCAGCCCGACGGCGACAAATTCCGCAAGGCCTCCCGGCTCGCCGGAGCGCAGAACACCGGTGCCGCCGCCGCCAAGGCCGAACGCGCCGTGCAGCGCCTTGACGCGGCCGCCCCCGAACAGGTGAGGGAACCCTGGCGGCTGCAGTTCACGATCGCCCGGGCAGGCGCCCCTTCCGGTACCGCGCTGTCGTTGCACCAGGCGGTCGTCCACCGCGGGTCCTGCCGGCTGGGACCCGTCACCCTTGACGTCGGCTTCGGCGAGCGGCTGCGCATCGCCGGACCCAACGGCAGCGGCAAGACGACCCTGCTCGGCGCCCTGCTCGGTCGGGTTCCGCTGGTGGCGGGCACTCAGCACACCAGCACCGCCGCCCGGCTCGGCGAGATCGACCAGGCGCGAGCCGTGCTGGACTCGGAGCGGTCCTGCGCCGACATCGTCGGCGACGCAGCCGGACTGGACACCACCGAGACCCGCGCGCTGCTGGCCAAGTTCAGGCTCGGACGGGACCTGGCGCTGCGGCCGGCCGCGTCGCTGTCGCCGGGCGAACGGACCCGGGCCGGCCTCGCGCTGCTGCAGGCCCGAGGAGTCAACTGCCTCGTCCTCGACGAGCCCACCAACCACTTGGACATCGAAGCGGTGGAACAGCTGGAACAGGCCGTTGCCTCGTTCAGCAGCACGCTGCTGCTGGTCACACACGACCGGCGGCTGGCCGACGCCGTCGGTGTCGACCGTACGGTCGACACCGGTGACTACCGGCAGCTGTAGCGAGTCCCGCACGGAACAACGGAATCGCACCTGTCCAGGCGTCACCCGGACGTGGCCCTTCGGCGCTTCGGCTCAGCGGGGGAGCGCGGCCTCCTCCTCGAACCGCAGGTCGGCGATGGAGCCCAGGTCGATCCCGTAGTGGCGGTAGACCCTTGTGGTGTTCATGGAGGTGAGCTGACCGCGGTCACAGCCGAGGGCATCCGCCGCCGCCCACACCTGGGCCTCGTCGTCGGCCTCGATCTCCAGGTACGGCGGGATCAGGGGCCACTCGTCCAGCTCGAGCCGAACCGCGCCGAGGGTGAAGGAGGTGCGGCGGTTCTCCTGGTAGGCACGCGGCGTCAGGCCGGTGAGGCGCAGGAGTTCCGCGGCCTCTTCGAACGAATCGACGGTGACCTCGGTCTCGTGGGTGCCGTCGACGGCGTCCGTGCGGATCTCCTTCACGCACAGGGTGGCGCCGGTGCCGGTGTCCCGCAGGCGCACCCAGCGTCCGGGCACGGCGGGGACGGTGTCGTACACATAGCGGCGCATGAGGCGCGGCGGAGCCACCTCGGTCCCGCCTGCCGCGAGGATGAGCCGGGTGGCCTCCCCGAGGTCGATGTCGAGCAGCTTCGCCTCGTACTCGATGCCTGCCATGGGTCTCTCCGATCGATGGTCGCTGACCTCTGAACGACGGTGCCGCGTCCGCGGAACGGGGTGGCCGCTGTGTTCCGGGCGATCTGCCCTCATCCGGATCTCGCCGGCGGGCTGTCCGGCCTTCCACGGCAGGATCCCGTGCGCGGTCGTGCACGGACGGCACGCGTAACGGGCCCAGTCGGGGCCGACTCCGGTCGGGATGACGGCGACGAGCACGGCGGTCCCGCCCGCGGTCCAGTCGCGGTGCCAGGCGCACCACTGACGGGGGGCGGCGGGCGGGGGCGGGGGCTGGCACCTGCTCATGGCGCGTCGGTGATCAGGGCCCATGCCCGCTCGCCGTCGGCCGTCCAGTCGTGGCCGTAGTCGTCGGCATCCGCGAGGGCGGCCAGAAGGAACGACCGGCGGGTCTCGTCCATCACCACGGGGATGGCGACGGTCAGGCGGACACCGTCCACGTCCTCGGTGCGTTCGACTTCCGTGCCGGCGGCGGCGAAGAGCCGGGCGGCGATGCTCTCGATGCGTGGACGCATGGGTGCCTCTTGGTCATTGGTCGATTGCGGAGCGTAGTCCTAATCGCTTAGCTTGCACCTGAGCGATTAGATTTGTCAATGGAGCCGCCACCCGATCACCGCCGGAGACCCGATGCCACGCACACCGGCCTCATATCTGCCGATCGCCGAAGCCCTGCGCGCCCGGATCGCGGCGGGAGACTGGCGGATCGGCGACCGACTTCCCTCCCGTGCCCAGCTCGCCGCCGAGTACGGCGTCAGCGCCATGGTGATGCAGCGGGCGCAGGAACGGCTCATCATCGAGGGCCTCCTGGAGGGCCGAGCCGGATCCGGCACCTACGTCCGGGTCCCCCGTGAGCGCCTGCGCATGGTCCGCTCCCGCCATCGTGAACAGCGCGGCGGCAGCCCGTTCCGTGCCGACATGAAGGAGAGGGGCAAGTCCGGGACCTGGGAGTCCCACTCGCAGGCCCGTGTGCCGGCGCCGGAGGGGATCGCGCGGCGCCTTGCCGTCCAGCCCGGCGACCCGTGCGTCCACACGCGGTACGAGTTCCTTGCCGACGGCATGCCGGTGCAGCTGTCGAGCAGTTGGGAACCGATGGCCGTCACCGACGGCACTCCGATCGTGCTCCCCGAGATGGGGCCGCTCGCCGGAATGGGCGTCGTGGAGCGGATGCGCACCATCGGGGTGCGGATCGGCACCGCCGTCGAGGTCCCGCGCCCGGGCCGGGCGACGCAGGAAGAGGCCAATCTCCTCGGCATCTCCGTCGGCGACCTGCTGACGCGCATCGAGCGGACGTACTACGACACGGACTGCCGGCCGGTCGAGACCGCGGACATCACCGTGCCGGACGTGCGCTGGGAGATCGCCTACGAGATCCCGATAGAGCAGCCCGAGGCCTGATCCCTGACGCCTGCGAGCGCCCCGGCCGCCCTTGCGGGCACCGGGGCGCTCGTCGGCGTCCGGGTAGGCGTACCGGGCCGCTGCGGGCTTGCGCCGCGCCTGTGGGGCGGCGCAAGCGGCGCGAGGGTGTGCGAGGGGCGGTCGCGCCGGTTGTGCGCCCTCGCCGCGCCGCCCCTCGGCCTGCCGCCGGCCCCCGGCCGGAGTCCGTCCGGACGGGGGAGCCGAGGGATCGCGGGTAGTGGATGACGGAATGTCAGGACGTGCAGAAGTCGAGGCGTTTGAGGGCCTCGTTGATGGCCTTGCCCTGGGACTCGGGGAGTTCGTTGCCGTGGTAGGTGAAGCGTCGGGCGGCCTCCGCGTCCGCCTCGGGGCTGTTGCTGTTGATGGCGCCGCACTGGTTGCGGGCGGCCTCGATGGCCTTGTCGGGGTCCTTGGCGAAGTCGGGGTTGATGGCCTGCAGTGCCGCGATGAGCGCGGCCCGCTCGGCCCCCGTGGGGGCGTCCGGGATTCCGGCCGCGGCCAGGGCGTCGCCTTGGTCGGCCTGGTCGGCGCGGTCGGCCTGGTCGGCCGGGGACTGGGAGGCGGCGGGGGCTTCGGGCGCCGCGGCGGTGGGTTCCTTGGCGGACCCGCAGCCGCTGAGGGCCGTCCCGGCGACGGCGAGCAGCAGGGTGGCGGTGATGATGCGTGTGCGCATGCCGGGATTATGGCGGTTTATTCCCTCTCGGAGGGTGCAGGCGGTGCGTTCCGCGGCGGGAGTGACCCGGATGATGGCTGCGACACCCGCACGCCCTCCAGGGAGAAACATGCGCGCTCACCTCATCACGTCGATCCTCGCGGCCGTCCTAGTCGGCGGCCTCGCCGCGTGCAGCGGAGCCACGCAGCCGTCGGCCGCCGACAGCCCTGCCCGGACCCCGACCTCCACCGCGACGCCGACCGGGGCGAACGCCGACACGGCCGTTCCGCGAGAGAACCTGCCGATGCCCGAACTGATCGGCGGCAACGTCAGCCGTGCCGTCGAGCAGATGGGGCCGGACACGCAGGTGCGGATCTCCGACGCCGCCGGTGAGCACCGCCCGATCGAGGACCCGTCGGTCTGGAAGATCTGCACCGCGGTCAGGAACCCGGAACAGGTCGTCCTGCTCGGCGCGGTGATGACGGACGAGCGCTGCTGACCCGCTAAGAGGTCGCGCGACCTCTAAGCCTGGGCGGTGCCGCAGCGGAGGGTCTCGTCGGGAATGGGGAGTTCGAACCACACGACCTTGCCCGTGCCCAGGCGGCGGGCGCCCCAGTGGGCGGCGAGGTGGTCGACGACGTACAGGCCGCGGCCGGCCTCGTCCTGCGGTCCGGCCCGGCGGACCCGGGGGACCAGGGGTGAGTCGTCGCCGACCTCGCACCGCAGCACGTCGGTGCAGAGGAGGCGCAGCGTGATGGGGCGGGATGCGAAGCGGACGGCGTTGGTGACCACCTCGCTGACGAGGAGTTCGGTCGTCTCGAGCATCGGGTCGAGGCCCCAGCGGTGCAGGGCGCGGCGGGTCAGGCGGCGGGCGTGGCACGAGGTCTCGGGCTGCGGGGCGAGGTACCAGTAGGCGACGCTGTGCGTGGGGAAGCCGTCGAAGCGCGCGGCGAGCAGTGCGATGTCGTCGTCACGTGAGCCGCCGGGGCCGAGGTCGCCGAGTGCCTGGTCGCACAGGGCCTCGATCGGCGGCGGGACGAGGTCGCGTCCCGGGGTCTGGATGCGGGCGAGCAGCTGCTCGACCCCGGTCCAGATGTCATGGCCGCGGGACTCGACCAGGCCGTCGGTGTAGAGCAGCAGCGTGGCACCGGTGGGCGCGGGCAGTTCGACGGTCTCGAAGTCCACGTCGCCGACGCCGATCGGCGCGCCCGCGGGCACGGGCAGCACCTCGCCCTTGCCGCCGGGGAGGAGGACGACCGGCGGCAGATGGCCGGCGTTGGCTATCAGCAGTCGGTGCGAGATGGGGTCGTACACCGCGTACATGCAGGTGGCGATGTGCTCGATGCCCAACCGCTGGGCCTGTTCGTCGAGATGGTGCAGGACCTCGTCCGGGGACAGGTCGAGCCCGGCGAGGGCCTGCACGCTGGTGCGGAGCTGGCCCATGATCGCGGCGGAGGTCATCGAGTGCCCCATCACGTCGCCGACGACCAGCGCGACCCGGCTGCCGGGCAGCGGGATGGCGTCGTACCAGTCGCCGCCCACCCGCGCGGACTCCGAGGCGGGCAGGTAGCGGCTGGCCAGCCGGACCCCGGTGGGCTCCGGGAGGGAGGCCGGGAGCATGGTGCGTTGCAGCGTGTCCGCGACGGACGCCTCGTGGCCGTACATCAGCGCCTTGTCGGCGCCGAGCGCGGTGTGGGTCGCCAGTTGCGAGGCGACCAGCAGGTCGTCGGAGGTGAAGGGGGACCGCTCGGGCCGGCGCAGCAGGGACAGGGTGCCCATCAGGCGGTCGCGGCCGTGCAGCGGGGCGATGATCAGGCGGCGGCCGGGCGGCAGCGTGTCGGGCGGGTCGGCCACCGGCCCGAGCAGTTCCCGGGCGGCGGGCGCGATGCCGGGGGCGTCGCCGAAGACCGGGCGGCCCTCCCGCAGGAACTGTGTGAGCCGGCCGGTGGTGCTCAGCGTCACGTACTCCGAGATACCGGGCGCTCCCGGGTGACTGACGCACCGCAGCGCCATCGGCGGCGGCTTCGGCGCGGGGGCCGGCGTGTCCGGCCACGGCACCCCCGGAGGGGGCCGCTCCGGGTCGCGCGGCCGTGTGGGGTGCAGGTGCAGGACGACGGCGTCCGCGGTGTCCGCGGTGTTCGAGGCGTCCTTGCGCTCCCCGGTGTTCGCGCTGTGCCCGCTGTTCCCGCTGCGCCCGCTGCGCCCCTGCTCCCGGCGCTCCCGGCTCTCCACGCCCTCCCAGGTCGGCAGGGGGTCGTGCAGATGGACGTAGATCGCGTCGGCGAAGGCGGGTACGGCCGCCGTGTCCAGCTCGCGCAGCGTCTCGTCCAGATCCATGCCGGCGGCGATGCGCCGGGTCGCCGCGTCGAGGTAGCGCAGCCGGTCGGTCTGCGGCTCCCCGGGAGGGCGGGGGGCGTCGGCGTCCCGGGGCCACGGGGCGGCACGCTCGGGCGGTTCCGCCCCGCCCGCGGCCGGGCCGGGGTCTCCGCCGGAGGTGCCGTGCCGCGCCACGTCCTCGTCCGTCCCGCCTCAGCCGATCCGCCGGCAGCAGAGGAAGACCTGTTCCTCCGGCGGTACGTCGCTGAAGGCCGGGGCGTAGGTGTACGAGAACTCCTTGACGATCTCGAAGCCGCCCGACTCGATGACGTGCAGCAACTCCTCCCGCAGGTAGCCGGAGACGCGGATGGTGCAGCCGAGGAACGGGATGGCGAAGTCGTCCACGTCGGCCTCCACCATCGACAGGGCGAACAACCCGCCCGGGGTGAGCAGCTGATGGATCGTGCGGAGGGCGTGCGGGATCTCCGCACGCGGCAGCATCAGCAGGGAGAAGAAGGCCGCCACGGCGTCGAAGCGGCCGAGCGCGACCGGACCGCCGGGGCGCAGGTCGGCGACGTCCAGCTGGTGGAAGGTGGCGTCCGGGACGTAGGTTCGGGCGAGTTCGAGCATGCCCTCGGACAGGTCGATGCCGACGACGTCGAACGCCGCGTCGCTCAGCTGCCGGGCGGTGGGGAGGCCCGTGCCGCAGCCGAGGTCCAGCACGCGTGACCCGGCGGGCAGGGTGTCCACGAGCCACACGCCCGCGGAGCGCTGCCCCTCCTTGTGCGGGAAGGCCTCGTCGTAGCGGTCGCCGATGGCGTCGAAGGCCTCGGCCTGGCCGCTCCGGTCAGGTCGGCCGCTCTCGTAACCGCGCCAGACGGACGTGTCGATCACGAAGAATCCCTTTCGTGCTTGTCCTCAATTATCCCATGCAGTCCTTTTGTCGCCTCCCGGTGCTCCACGTCCCCTTCGTCGCGTCAGTGGCGCCGTCTCCCGGAGGTCACCGGTGGCCACTTCGGGCATCCGGCGCATCTCCTTCCGCGGGTACGGGCGGCACTACGGTGCCGGCGGTACGGACGGGGCGCGTGCGCCGCGCCGTACCGCGCCCGTATCGTGGGGCCACCGCGAGCACACCGGCCCAGGGCCGCTCCGCCGCGCGTACGCCGCCGACGCCCACCGCACTTGCCAGGAACCGGACCTCATATGACCGCATCCTCCGTGCACAGCACCGCCGACCTCTCCTCCCTCGCCGCGGGGACGCGCGACGACCTGCGCGCCTACGCCGAGCTGGGGGGCTTCACGCTGACTGCCGACACCCACGCCTGGTACGCCGCCGCGGACACCGTCGCCGGTCCCGAGGAAGCCCGCGCGGCCTCCACCGTCCTCGCGGAGCTGCGCAACCGCGACCTGCCCGCGCTGACCACCGCCGCACGCCGCCTGGGGGAGGCCGAGGCCCTGGGCATCGAAGCGCCCCGCACGGTGGCCGAGTGCCGCACGGCGGTGTCCCTGCTGATGCGGGTACGGCAGACGCTGCGCACGCTGAGCGCCGACGCGTACGACGTCGCCGAGGCCGAGTTGGACGAACTGGTCGCCGCGACCGCCCGAGGCGCCTGGCGCCGGCAACGCGGGGTGAAGGTCGGCTGGCTGCGCCGCCGGTCGCTGCGGGGACGTGCGCGCGGGCTCGTCTCCGGACGCCAGCGGCGCGACGCCGTGCACACCGCCCTGGCCTCAGCGGCGACCGAGCGCACCGACTGGGCCGCCCTCGGCGGCAGCGGCCGCCCGGCCGTCCCCGCGGACGCCGACTTCCTCGACGAGGCCTCCCAAGCCGCCGAGGCCGCCGCCACCGGGCTCACCGAACTGGGCCGCCTGCTGCGCCCCGACGCGGCGCTGGACACTCTGCCCTTCGACGAACTCGCGCGGCTTCTCGACCGCCTGGCCGCGGACGAGGGCACGCTGTACAGGCTGCCCAACCTCAAGGCCACCCGGCAGCGCCTGGAGGAGAGGGGCCTCGGCACGCTGCTCGCGGAGCTGACGGAGCGCCGGGCGGACGCGGCGGAGGTCGGCGCGTTGCTGGTCGAGGCGGCCGAGGCGGAGACCCCGGCCGTCCCTGAGCCGCGCGTGACGTCCGACGCGGAGGAAGAGCCGGAGGGCGAGGGGCAGCCGACGCAGGAGGCGGAGGACCAGGCGGAGCCGGCGCCAGCCGCGGAGGCTCCGGCCGCCGAGCCCGAGGCGGTCACCGCCGAGGCGGAGGCTGCTTCTCCTGCGCCCGAGGCCGCTCCTGTCGAGGCCGAGCCCGTGGTTCACGCGTCGGGGGCGGAGGACGTGCGGGCGCTCGAGGTGGTCGCTCCTGCGGAGCACGAGCCGGACGCGGTCGTCGCGCCCGCGCCCGAGCCGGAGGCGGTCGTCGCGCCCGCGCCGGAGCCGGAGGCGGTCGTCGCGCCCGCGCCCGAGCCCACGCCCGAGCCGGAGGCGGTCGTCGCGCCCACGCCTGAGCCGGTCGCGGCGCCTTCCGAGCCGGTCGCGGCGTCCGGGCCCGCAGCGGCGAAGAAGCCGCCCCGGCGGCCGCGGAAGCCGAAGATCACGCCGGGTCAGGCCGTGACGGCGTACTCGGCGAAGGAGCTGGCGGCGCTGGTCCGGTGGATCGACAGCGACGGCGAGGAGCGCTCGGACGACGCGCTGCTGCGCGCCGCGATGAAGGAGCTCGGCTTCGCCCGGCTGGGCCCGCGCATCAAGGAGGCCCTGGGCGCGGCCGTGGCCGAGGTGCGCGGCTGACGGGGCCGCGCGTCATCCGGCGCGCGGTAGGGGCTTGGCTTCGACCCGCACCAGGACGGTGCGGGTCGTCGCGTTCCGGCAGGAGTCGGTGATGGTGGCGGTGAACGCGTCGGTGCCGGAGAACCGCTCGCGCGGGGTGTAGGAGAAGAGGCCGTTGGCCTGCTGGACGAGGACGCCCCGCGCGGGCTCGCTGTGGCCGGTGACGGTGATCCCGTTCCCGGCGACGCCCTTGAGGACGTCGCCGGTGGCGTGGCCGTGCGGGCCGGACGTGACGCGGAGCCGGCCCGGCACGAGGATGGGGCGCGCGACGGCGTAGACGCGGTGGGCGGCGTGGTCCGAGACGTAGAGCCAGCCGTTCGGCGCGAGGGCGGTGCCCCAGGGCTGTTTCAGGGGGACGGACCCCTTGGTCCCGGCGCGCGGGGACGGGTAGAAGTGGGAGCCGTCCTCGGTGACGGCGAGGCCGTGGACGTCTTTGGTGCTGAGCTCGGCGGCGGCGGGCACGGGGGTCACCCGGCCGTCGTGGTCGATGCGCCGGACGCGCCCGTCGACGACGGCGTAGACGTTGCCGGCGCGGTCGGCGGCGAGGGCGCCGACGGTGGCGCCGGGGAAGTAGCGGACCGTGGCCTTCCCGCCGGGCGGGATCCGCCGCAGGCCGTCGGCCGCGCGGCCCGAGACGTACACGGAGCGGTCGCCGCCGACGGCGATGGCGTCGTGCCGGCCGGCATCGGTGAGCAGCGTGGTGGCGCCGCGGCCGTCGGCGCGCAGGGAGACGGCCCGGCCCTCGCCGGAGACGTAGACGGTGCCGTCCCGGCCGACCGCCAGGCCGTACGGGGCGAAGTCGATGGTGGCGAAGGTCGTGATGACGGGTGCGGAACCGGCCGTGCCCGCGGTGACGCGGCGGACGGCGCGGTTGGCGGAGTCGGCGATGTAGAGGCGGCCGGCGGCGTCGGTGGCGAGCCCGGCCGGGCCGTTCAGGGTGGCGGCGGTGGCGGCGGCGCCGTCACCGCCCCGGCCGGGCGTGCCGGTGCCGGCGTAGGGGGCCGGGGCGCATCCGGCGGCGGGAGCCATCGGGGCGGCGCTGCCGGGGGCCGCGGTGAACAGGACGGCGGCCGCCCCCAGCAGGGCGGCGGCGGTCCTGAAGAGGGCGGGCCGGTGACGGCCGGGACGTCCGGTGAGTGGGCGCACGTCGGGCTCCGCGGTGTGAGGTGGGGCAGGCCGGCTGGCACTGACCGGTGCTGACGGGACGTCATCAATGTGGCAATCCCCGCCCGTTCCGGCGCGCCGGGTGACCCATCGGTGGGTCGCCCGAACGGCGCCGCCTGCCGCGCCGCCCCGGGCGGGGGAGCCCCTGACGGCGGGGAGGCGGCGCGAGTCACAGCGCCCGCGCGACCTCCGAAGGGCGCTTCGGTGCCCGAGTCGCGGCGCGGGGAATGCCGAGATTTCACATGGACGCCCTTGTCAGGTCGATTTCTACGCGCGTAACTTGAGCCGGTCCGCCGTGCGCCGCCCGTCGTGACGGGCTGTTGGACCCGATAGGAGAGAACCCTCGTGCCGATCGCCAGACCGAGCCGACGCCGCGACCGCGCCGCGGCGCTCGCGCTGATATCGACCGGAATCGCCGCCTCCGTGGTGCTGACCGGGCTGCCCGCCGCCCATGCGACCCCCTCGGCCGAGGCGGTCGTCGCCGAGGTCTACGGCGGTGGTGGCAACTCGGGCGCGACGCTGACCAACGACTTCGTGGAGCTCGCGAACGCCGGCTCCGCCGCGTACGACCTGTCCGGCTACAGCGTGCAGTACCTGCCCGGCGCGCCGTCCGCGTCCTCCAAGTGGCAGGCGACCCCGCTCACCGGGCAGATCGCCCCCGGCGGCCGCTACCTCGTGTCGGAGTCCGCCGGCGCCGGCGGCACGACGCCCCTGCCGGCCCCCGACGCCAGCGGCTCGATCGCGATGAGCGGCACCACCGGCACCATAGCCCTGGTCTCCGGCACCACCCCGCTGACCTGCCTGACCGCGGCCGACTGCACCGCCGACCCGCGCGTGGTCGACCTCGTCGGCTTCGGCACCGCGGTCGTCCGCGAGGGCAGCGGCCCCGCCGCCGGAGCGAGCAACACCGCCTCCGTCGCCCGCGGTGCGTCCCTGGTCGACACCGACGACAACGCCGCCGACCTCACCGCGGGTGCGCCTTCCCCGGTCAACTCCGCAGGGCAGACCCCGGGCGGCGGCACCCCGGACCCGGACCCGACGCCCACCCCCGAGCCCACCGAGCCCGGCACCACCCGGATCCACGACATCCAGGGCTCGACCCGGGTCTCCCCGCTCAAGGGCCAGACCGTCACCCGGGTCCCCGGCATCGTCACCGCGGTCCGCAGCACCGGCTCCAAGGGCTTCTGGATCCAGTCCGCGGAAGCGGAGGCCGACGCGGACCCGCGCACCAGCGAGGCCGTGTTCGTCTACACCGGCTCCGCCAACCCCACCGTCGCCGTCGGCGACACGGTGCTGGTGAGCGGCAAGGTCTCCGAGTACTACCCGAGCAGCGGCAGCCAGTCGGTCACCGAGGTCACCGCCCCCGCCACCACGGTGCTCTCGTCCGGCAACGCCCTGCCCGCGCCCGTCACCCTGGACGCGTCCACCGTCCCGGCTGCGTACGCGCCCGACGCCGGCGGCGGCAGCATCGAAGGTCTGCCGCTCGAACCGGCGCGCTACGCCCTGGACTTCTACGAGGCCCACGAGGGCGAGCTGGCCCGGTTCTCCGACGCGCGCGTCATCGGCGGCACCACCCAGTACCACGAGGTCTGGGTGACGGTGAAGCCGGACGAGAACCCGACCCGCCGCGGCGGCACGGTCTACGGCGCGTACGACCGGCCCAACACCGGCCGCATCAAGGTCATGTCGATCGGCGCGGGCGCCGGCGTCCCGACCGCCGACGTCGGCGACGAGCTGGCCGGCACGACCAGCGGCCCGATCGACTACGACGGCTTCGGCGGCTACACCCTCCAGGCCACGCAGCTGGGCACGCTGGTCGCAGGCGGCCTCGAGCGCGAGGTGACCCGCAAGCAGAAGGGCGGTGAGCTCGCGGTCGCCACGTACAACGTGGAGAACCTCGACCCCAGCGACCCCGCCGAGAAGTTCGCGCGGCTCGCCGACGGCGTCGTCACCAACCTCTCCTCGCCCGACATCGTGGCACTCGAGGAGATCCAGGACGACAACGGCGCCACCGACGACGGAACGGTCACCGCCGACCAGACCCTGCGCGAGTTCACCGACGCGATCGCCGCGGCGGGCGGACCACGCTACAGCTGGCGGTCGGTCGACCCCGCGGACGGCACCGACGGCGGTGAGCCCGGCGGCAACATCCGCCAGGTCTTCCTCTTCAACCCGGACCGCGTGCAGTTCACCGACCGCCCCGGCGGCGACGCCACCACCGCGGTCAAGGCGGTGCCGACCCGCAAGGGCGTGGAGCTGTCGGTCTCCCCGGGCCGGATCAACCCCGGCAGCGAGGCGTGGCGCTCCAGCCGCAAGCCGCTGGTCGGCGAGTTCCGCTTCCACGACAAGCAGGTCTTCGTCATCGCCAACCACTTCAACTCCAAGGGCGGCGACCAGCCCCTGCACAGCGTCGACCAGCAGCCGGTGCGCGGCTCGGAGGCGCAGCGGAAGCTGCAGGCCACCGAGGTCAACTCCTTCGTGAAGTCGCTGCTCGCGGCCGACCGCAACGCCGACGTCGTGGTCCTCGGCGACCTCAACGACTACGAGTTCTCCGACACGGTGGCGACCCTCACCTCGGGCGGCGTCCTGACGGACCTGCTGACCACGCTGCCGCAGTCCGAGCGCTACACCTACGTCTACGAGGGCAACTCGCAGTCGCTGGACCACATCCTGCTCAGTCCGGCGCTGCGCCGCTTCGACTACGACGTGGTGCACATCAACGCGGAGTTCGCCGACCAGGCGAGCGACCACGACCCGCAGATCGTCCGCATCAAGCCGGACGGCCGCTGACGGCATCCGGGCCGCCGGCGGCACTTGGTACGGCGGGCGGCACCCCAGTCGAGGGCGGCACCGGCGCGACGCCGGCGCCGCCCTCGCGGCATCACCCGGGGCGGGCCGTCACCGGGGGTCCGGCTCCGGGTCGGGGAAGCCGCTGGCGGGCGCGTCGGAGCCGGTCCACGCGGCCAGCAGCTGCAGGGCCGCCTCGGAGGTGGAGCCGGGCTCGGCGGTGTGGATGCACACCAGCTGGTCGCTGTCCCCGGGGAAGACCACGTGCTCGTACGACAGGGTGAGGTCGCCCACCACGGGATGGTGGTAGAGCTTCACCCCGTGCGACTTCGGGCGCACGTTGTGGTCGGCCCACCAGGCGCGGAACTCGGAGCTCTTGATCGTCAGCTCGCCGACGAGCTCGGTCAGCCCCGGGTCGTCGGGGTGGCGCGCGGCGTCCAGCCGGAGGGCGGCGACCGTCTCGGCGGCGTGCTTGTCCCACTCCCGGTGCAGGTCCCGCGCCGCGTCGTCGAGGAACATGAAGCGGGCGAGGTTGCGGTCCCGGTGCGGCAGCGCGTCGAAGTCGGTGAGCAGTGTGCGGGCCAACCGGTTCGCGGCCAGCACGTCCGTGCGGCGGCCCAGAACGAACACGGGGGTGCGGTCGCCCAGCAGGTCCAGCACGCGATGGACCTCAGGTCGCACCCGCTGCGGGCGCTGCGGCCTGCGGCGGGGCGGGGTGCGCTGCCGTGCCAGCTCGAAGAGGTACGTGCGCTCGGCCGCGTCCAGCCGCAGGGCGCGGGCGACGGCGTCAAGCACCGCCTCGGAGACATTCAGGTGCCTGCCCTGCTCCAAACGGGTGTAGTAATCGGTGCTCACCCCGGCCAGCCGCGCCAGCTCCTCCCGCCGCAACCCCGGCACACGGCGCGGCGCACCGGTGACGGTGATGCCGGCGTCCTGCGGGCTCAGCCGGTTCCTGCGGGCCCGCAGGAAATCCCTGAGCTCGGCGTTGTGCTCCATGTGTTCCAGTATGGGCGGCCGATCATGAGGCGGCCCGGCGCGCACAAGCGCGTAGAGGCGCGTACGGGCGCGGGGGCTCGGGCCGGCGCGGCGGTCCTGAGGCCGGCCACCGGGTACGAGCGCGCAGGCGCCTGCCTGCCCGCTGCCTGCCGTGGTGCACGGATCGCGCGGGCGGCGCCCCGGCCCGGGGCACGACCGCGCCCGCTGCCTGCCGTGCGCCCCGCGCGGGTCCGGGCGGCGCCCGCCCCGCCGTCGTCGGGCGTGGGCGGTCCGGCGGCCGGCCGCCGGGTCCGTACGCGGTCCCTACCGGCGCCCGTCCACGGGCCGGTGCGGGCGGCGCGCCGCTGGAGGAGGCGGCCGCCGCCGGCTATCCGGATCTGATCGTGACCCTGGGCGGCGACGGGCGCGCGGGCGCCCGCCCGGTTTCCGCCCGCAGCGGCGAACGGACCACGGGCGGCATCCCGCCCAGGAGCGGACCGTGCCGCCCGCCTGCCGTGCCGCCGCTGCCTGCCGTGCGATCCGCGCGGGTCCGGGTGGTACGCCGCCCGTGGCCGCGGCCCCGCCGGCCTCGCCCGTGTCGACCGCGCGCGGCCTTCCGTCCGCGCCCCGCTGACCGCCCACTTCCTTCCCCGTGCACACAACTCCGTTCACGAGGAGTATGAATGACGGTGCGTCAGCGTAAGCTGGGGCCGAGGGGAGGCGTCATGGACACGTACGTGACCATTGGCTTGGCTGGCGGCAAGGACGCGGCTGAGGACCTGCGCAGGCTGGAGGTCTGGCTGCGGGCCGACGAGGAACTGGCGCCGCTGGTCGTCCGCAGGGAGCGGCCCGCTGACGAGAGCATGGGCGTCGCCTACGACCTGCTGCTGATGATCCTCCAGGAGAGTCTGCAGGTCACCGCGCTCACGCTGCTCCGCGCCGTGCGCAACCACCTGCGCAACCAGCCCGGCGACTCGCTCAGCGTCACCGTACGCGCCGGGGACGTCGAGTGCGTCCTCACCAGCCGGGACTCCCTGACCCGCGGCGAGCTGGAGGCGATGGCGGCCCGCATCCGCCAGACGCTGGAGAACTGAATCCGGAGGAAGACGGCCCTGGGGAGGTCCGGCGGGCATGCCGTACGAACCGTTCGCATCCCGGTCGCGGGCGGTCCTGATCGGGGTGTCCCAGTACGAGCACGCCCGTGACTTCTCCAACATCCCCTCCGCCAGGGCCAATGTCACGCGGCTGCGCGCCGCGCTCGTCTCCGGCGGACTCGGCCGGTTCATCCCGCGCACCGTGGAGACCCTCGCCGAGCCGCGCACCCGCGACCGCGCGCTGCGGCTGATCGCCCTCGCCGCCGCGCAGGCGCAGGACCTGCTGCTGGTCTACTTCACCGGGCACGGCTACGTGGACCTCACCTCCGGCCGGCCCGAGCTGTATCTGATGACGCGGGAGTCCACCAAGAACGGCGCCCGCCTCGACGGCATCCCCTACCGCGACCTGCTCAAGCTGCTGGCCTCCTCGCGCGCCGAGCGCGTCGTCCTCGTCCTCGACTGCTGCTACTCCGGCAACGCGGGCCTGGTGCCGCTTCCGGAACGGCCGTTCTCGCTGATCACCTCGTCGGCGGTCGGTTCGCGCATCCACAAGGGCGACGGCATCGACCCGACGCCCTTCACCGGCGCGCTGGTCCGGGTGCTGACCGAGGGCACCGACCCGTACGACCCCGTGACGGTGCAAAGCCTGGGCGTCCGGCTGCACGAACTGGCCGGCGAGTACGCCGCCGCGCTCGACGAGAGCGTGGACTACGACCCGTGGTTCCCGACCGAGCGCTCCAGCAACAGCTCCGGCGACACCGTCCTGTCCCAGGCCCGGCTCACCCCCCGCCCCGCCCGCGGTGCCCGGTGGCTGGCGCCGCTGCGCCGGCTCGCGCAGTACGCAGGTTTCTCATGGACGTGGACAGCGGGCCCTCATCAGCCGCTCTGGCACCGGGCCGTCGGGCTCGGCACCGGCCTGGCCCTGCTGGCGGGCGGCGTCACCGCCTGGACGTACGCCCACCGACCGCCACCGCTGTGCCCGGCCCCGCTGGAACTGCGGGTCCTCACCGCTCCGGAGACCCGCGCCGCGCTCAGCTCCGTGCTCGACGCCTTCCAGGACAGCGAGGCCGACGGCGCCACCGCCTCGCTCGGCGGCCGGCCCGAGGGCTGCGGCCAGATCAACACCACCGTCTACGCGGCGCCCACCGACCGGGCCGTCGCCGCCTTCCGCTCCTCCGCCGCCTGGGCCGAGCCGGAACGCGCCTGCGCGGGCGGCGCGGAGGACGGGGGCAGCACGGACGGCGGAGACGGCGAGGACCGCGAGGACTGCGCGATGCCGCTGCGGGACGTCGGGCCGCACCCGGATGTGTGGATACCGGCGGCCGGCACCGCCGTCACCCGGGTCCTCGCCGAGACCCGGCGCCCGGAGAGCGTCGTCGCCCTCGGCAGGCCGGTCACCCTCGCGCACTCCCCGGCGGTGGTCGCCACGACCACCTCGCTGGACGGAGTCGAACGCACCGGCAGCACCGTGCAGCAACTCGTCGACGCCGCCCACGCGCAGGACGTGGTAGTCCGCAGCGCCGAACCGCACTCCTCGGACGCGGCCCTGCACCAGCTGCTGCACCTGAGGCCCGGCACCCGGGTCACCACGGACGCCGTCCCCCCGGCGGACGACCGGGCACTGGCCTGCTCCGCCCGCACCTGGCTGGTCGAACGGGGCGGCACCCAGCAGGCCCTGCTGACCGCCGAGTCCACCCTGGCCGGGCTCGTCACCCCAACCCTGGAATCCCGTCCCCCCTGCCTGGGGAACCAGTCCGACCCCTACACCGCCTACTACCCCTCCGACGTGCCGCCCCTGCGCCTCACCTTCGTACCGGTGACGTGGGAGACCGGCCGGGCCGACCGCGCCGACCGCGCCGAGGCGGTGCGCCGGCTCGGCGCGTGGCTCGGCTCCCGCCCGGGGCAGCGGGCGCTCGCGGCACAGGGCTTCCGTACCGACGTCAGCGGGACGGAAGAGGCCGACGACACCCCGCTGGACAGCGCCGTCTTCGTCGCGGACCCCCGGGCGGGCGGCCGGCCGCCGACCCGCGAGGACATCGAGGACGCGCTGCGTGCCGGCGGGGAGGCCGCCGGCACCCGGCGTGACGTCCTCTTCGCCGTCGACGTCTCCAGCTCCTCCCACTCCCGCGCCAACATCCCGCTCGTGCGCTCCGTGCTGGCCCGTGCCTCCGGTTACCGCTACGGCATCGCCGCGGTGCCCGGCCGCACCCTCCTGGACATCGGGGCGCACGACGCGGCCGCGCGGGACGCCGCGATCCGCGAACTGGCCTCCGTCGAGCGCGACGCCCCCGTGGCCGCCGCCCTGCGCCAATGGTCCCGGGCCCTGGCCGATTCCCCCGGCGCCCTGATCGTCCTGATCACCGACGACGAGGACAGCGCCGGCGAGGAGCCGCCGGACACGGACGTCCCCGTCCTGGTGGTCTCCCTGGAGGCCTACGGCTGCTCGCTGCACTTCAACAAGGCGGTGACGGAGAACGGCGGCGCGTGCCTCGCGATCACGCGGGATCTGCCGAACCGGGTCGCGGAGACCATAGACCGCCTCACCACGGGAGGGTCATGACAGCCCCGGCCCCCCGCGGTGCGAGCGGCGCCCGTCCGCACCCGCACGCCACGGCGCTGCCGCGTCCCGCCGTGCCTTCGCGGAGCCGGCGGCGGAGCGTCATGGGCTTCCTGCTCATGCTGGCGGCAGGGGCGTGCATCGGCCCCACCGCGGCCCCGGCCCCGCCGCCGCGCCCCGACCCCTCCCGGCCGCTCGTCGTCGCCAGCGACGCCGACCTCACCGCCGGCGGGCGAGCCGGCGTCCGCCGCGGCCTGATCGACGAGTGGAACCGCCGCAACCCGGACCGGCCCGCCCGGCTCGTCGAGCTGCCCTCCGCCTCCGACGAGCAGCGCAGCGAGCTGATCGGCGCCTTCCAGTCCGGCAGCGCCAGCTACGACGTCGTCAATCTCGACATCAGCTGGATCCCCGAGTTCGCCGACAGCGGGCTGCTGCGTCCGCTCGACCCCGCCCTCGTCGACGGGGACTTCCTGCGCCAGGCCGCCGACGCCGGCCGCTGGAAGGGCCGCACGTACGCGGTGCCCTTCAACACCGACGTCGGCCTGCTCTACTACCGCACCGACGACCTCGCCAAGGCCGGCCGCCGCCCCGCGGACCTGTCCGGCTACGCCACGATCGGCGACCTGCTCGCCGACGTCCGCCCGCTCGGCCACGCCGCCTACACCACCCAGCTGCGCGCGTACGAGGGCCTGACCGTCAACACCCTTGAAGCCCTGTGGACCGCGGGCGTCGAACTCGTCGACGGCGACGGACGCTACACGGGCACCGAGGACGCGCTGCGCGAGGGCCTGGACGAGCTCAACCGGCTGGCCGCCGCCAACAACCTCAACCCGCAGTCCCTCGAGGCCGACGAGTCGGTCACCCTCGCCCAGTTCGCCGAGGGGCGCAGTGTGCTGATGCGCAACTGGCCCTACGCCTACAACCGGCTCGACGCCGCCCTCGCCCCCGGTGTGCGCTTCGGCGTGGCCCGGCTCCCGGGCGTCGCGGCCCTCGGCGGGCAGAGCCTGGGTGTCGCGGCGACCAGCGACCGCCCCGGCGACGCCTCGGACCTGATCCGTTTCCTGACCGGACGCAGCGCCCAAGAGGCACTGCTGCAAGCCGGCTTCGCTCCCGCACGGCGATCCGCGTACGGAGCCGGGGACGTCGACTGTGACGATCCTCACGACCCGCGCGCCTGGTTCTACGACCGCCCCACGCGCCGCGGCTCGGAGTCCTCGCCCCGGCCGACCGCCGCGACCCCCGGTTACACGACCCTGCTGTGGTGCGCGCTGCAGGCCGCCAGGGCCCGTCCGGCGACCGCGCACTACGTCACGTTCACCCGGGTCCTGCAGCGTGAAGTGCACGGAATGCTCGCCGCGCACAGCTCCGCCGACGCCTCGGCGGAGCGCCTCCACAGCCGTCTGGGGCGCGCCCTCGGCGGCCGGGGCCCGGGGTGAGCATCACTCCTCGTAAGCGCGGCACTCTCTTGCGCATAACGACTGACGTACGCTCACATTTCCCGTTGGTCACGGCGGTCGCAGCCCGATGTCCTGTTATGTCGCGTCTATCCCCATAGATTCCCGTCAGGAAGTCGCAAGAGTGGCTTGGAATTGGCGGGCGCCTCTATTAACGTTCGATAACGCAGCGCGGTCGTCCCGCCGCCGACAGGGCGGCGCCGCGCGCTTGCCGAATCCCGTCCGCGGGAACCGGGGAACCACTTCCTGGGGTGAATCGGGGGCCTTCGCGGCCCTCGTAGGAGACCTTCCTGCTCCGAACCCGTCAGCTAACCCGGTAGGCGAGAAGGAAGGAAAGGAGTGCGCCCGCGTGGCGTCGAACGAGCCTGCCCTCATACCCGGACAGCAGCAGGGTTCCGTCTCCGCGTACCCCGAGTGGGACACCGCCGAGTGGAACATCGCCGCCGGCTGGAACCCTCCGGCTGCCGAGCAGGCGCCGCCGACGAAGAACGCGATCGACGGCTGGGACACCGGCGAGTGGAACATGGCCGCCGGCTGGCTCGCCACGGCGCCCACCGAGACGACGACCCCTCAGGACACCGTCCCCGCACAGCACGACGGAGCCGGGCACGGGGCGTACGAGACATACGCCGCGACCGCCGCCGCGACCCCGGCCGCCGCCGGACCGCGGCCAGAGGACATCGAGGCCTTCGGCACCGTCCAGGCGGCCGACGTCCCCCGGAGCACCGAGGGCGCGCTCGACGAGGGCGCGCTCCACGAGGACGCGCCCGACGAGGGCCCGCAGGCCGAGCCCTGGAACCCCACGGAGGAGTCCGCCGGCCCCGTGCGCGGCCGGCACCGCGTCGCCAAGCAGCGCTCCCTGGGCCGCGGTTCCGCTGTCTTCGGGGTCGCGGCCGTGGCCGTACTGGGCGTCGGAGGGGCCGCCACCGCGGAGGGCAAGAACCCGCTCGCCGTCTCCCTGCCCCACCTGCCCGACGCGTCCCGACTGCCCGGCGTGGGCGCGCTCGTCGGCGACGACAGCGCCGCCGAAGCCGAGCCCGTCGTCGCCGAGGCCCTGACCCCGGACGCGGGCGAGGTGCTGCGCAGCCGCATCCTCGACCAGGCCCAGCAGCAGCGGCAGGCCGCCGATCGGGCCGCCAGGACCGCCGCGCTGCAGGAGGCCACGGCGAAGGCCGCCAAGTCCGCCGCGGAGGAGCGGGTCCGCGCCGAAGCGGCCGCCAAGAAGAAGGCCGCGGCGGAGGCGGCGAAGAAGCTGGAGGCCCAGCGCCTCGCCGAGCTCGCCAGGAGCTTCGTGCTCCCGGTCGCCTCGTACTCGCTGACCGCCGGCTTCGGCGAGTCCAGCTCGCTGTGGGCCCACACCCACACAGGCCAGGACTTCGCCGCCCCCACCGGCACCCCCGTCAAGGCCGTGCACGGCGGCACCATCACCGCGGCCGGCTGGGCCGGCTCGTACGGCTACCGCATCATCCTGACCCTCGACGACGGCACCGAGCTCTGGTACTGCCACCTCTCCTCGATGATCGTCACCTCCGGCAAGGTCAACACCGGTGACACCATCGGCCGCGTCGGCGCCACGGGCAATGTCACCGGCCCCCACCTGCACTTCGAGGTGCGCCCCGGCGGCGGCGAACCGATCGGCCCGATGGGCTGGCTGCGCGGCAAGGGCCTCACGGTCTGAGGCGAGCGGCCGGTACGGGACGACGCGCGAGCAACGCCCACCGGACCCACCCCAGTACCGACCGCGCTGCGGACGGCGTTCACCGGCCGTCGACCGTGAACGACCGCACGAACTCCGGCGGCCCTGGCGACACCCCCCGCCACCCAGGGCCGCCGGTCCGCATCCGCCTCCCGACTCCCGCGAGCGCCGGGCGTCAGCGCCAGGCGCTGCGGGACGCTAGGGCACGACGAAGTTGTAGAGCTCCGAGATCCTCGGCGGCCCGCTCGGCTCCGGGAAGCCCGACTCCTTGGCGGCCGGCAGCATGATCTCCATGAAGGACTCGAGCGCCTGAGTGGACTGCCAGACGTTCACCAGCCGCAGGCCCTCGTTGGTGACCACGGCGGCGTGGGCGAGCAGACCCGAGGGCGGATGCTCGGGCCCGAACCCCGCGCGGTGGTTCGCTTCCTCGTACTGCAGGGCCGTCACACCGGGAAACTCGACCTCCGTCAGGACCGGCATGGGAACCTCCCGCCTCCCGCCGACACGCCTACCGCCCAATCTCCTCTCGACGCACCCCGCCCGCAATCCGGAACGCGGCCGGGGACCGGCGGGAACGAGGCCGGCGACGGGGCCGGAGCGGTAACGCGGTCAGAGCGCCTCCAGCCGTAGGTCCGCGGAGTCGCAGGCCGCCGTCTCGTCGGCGTACACCTCGCACATCGGCCGCCCGTCGGGTGTCATCGTGTGCTCGACCTCCCACAGGCTGATCTCCTCCCCGGTCGCCAGCAGGAAGGCGTGCTCGTACAGCGTCCAGCCGGCGACCCGGCCGGTGCCGATCCTGGTGTGCCGACCGGTGATGTACGCGATGTCGTGGCCCACCGCGGAGCCCAGCCGGCTGCGCAGTTCCTCGCCGGGCGCGTCCGGGTTCTCGGCCCGCCGCAGAACCCGCCACGCGTGCTCGGCCGAGTGGTTCTCCGTGTACTGCCGGTGCCCGGGCGCCAGGTCCATCGCCTGCTGAGGCGGCCGCGCCGGCCAGCCCTCCGTCTCCGCCCCCATCTCCCGCGGGGCGGGCTCACCGAAGCGCGCGTCGATCATGTGCTGGGCGACGGCCAGAGCGTCCGGGTCCGAGTACACCTCGTACACCGGTTCGTCGCCGCCGGGGCCGGTGTTGTGCTCGATCTCCCACAGCAGCTGCGTGCTGCCGTCGGCCAGCAGGAACGTGTGCCGCAACGTCCTGCGGCTTAGCCTGCGCGGAGGCCCCTTGCGCTGGCGGAAGGACGCCAGCTCCGTACAGCCCATCAGCGCGGTTGCCAGCCGTTCCATGACGCGGTCGTCGATGTCGAAGGCGTTCTGCGCCCTGGCCAGCACCACCTCGACGTCCGCCGGACCCGCCCCACCTGGTCGCGCGTTCCCCATGCGGTCCTCCTGCTCACGGCATTCCCCGCGCACCACTGCGAGCACACAGCGTAGTGGCGCGGACGCGCTCCGCGTCAGAAGTCCTGGAAAAAAGGTGCACGCCCGCCCGTAGGAGGCGCGTAACGCGCGAAAACGCACGTGTCAGGCTGCCACTATGCGCCCATGCGCGCACTCTTCGTAGGCCTCTGCACCCTCGATGTCATCACGCTCGTCGACCATGTCCCGGCTCCGAACGAGAAGCTCACGGCCCGCGCCCAGACCGTCGCCGCCGGCGGCCCCGCGACAGGTGCCGCCGCCACTTTCGCCCAGCTCGGGGGCGAAGCCGTTCTGCTCACCGCCTTCGGCGGGCACCCGCTCGCCGGCGCTATCAGTGCCGATCTCGCGGCACTCGGCGTGGACGTCGTCAACCTCACCGCGGACTCCCCCGAACCCCCGCCCGTCTCCACGATTCTGGTCACCGAGTCCACCGGCGACCGGGCAGTCGCCTCCACCAACGTGTCCTCAGGAACCGCTGTGCTTCCTCCGGGAGACCTCTCCGTCCTCGTCGGCGACGCCGATGTGGTCCTGGTCGACGCCCACCATCCGGCCCTCGCCGTCCCCGCCGTCCGCCTCGCGCGCGCGGCCGGGGTCCCGACCGTCCTGGACGCGGGCAGTTGGCGCCCCACCACGCCCACCCTGCTTCCCTACGTCGACGTGGCCGTCTGCTCGGCCGACTTCCACCCCCCGGGCACCACCACTCCGGCGGAGGCCCTCGCCTTCCTCGCGGACGCCGGAGTCCGCTGGACCGCCGTCACCCGGGGGCCGTCCCCCATCCTGCGACCCGACGGGGAGATCCCCGTCCCGGCCGTCAGCCCCGTCGTCGACACACTCGGCGCGGGGGACGTCCTCCACGGCGCACTCGTCCACCACCTCGCCGCCCACGTCACGACCCGCCTCACGCCATCCGCCCTCGACGCCGCCCTCCGCGACGCCGCCACCATCGCCTCGCGCTCCTGCACCACCTTCGGCCCCCGAGCCTGGATGCGCACATGAGCCCCGCCCTGGGGCCCTCAGGACCGCCCGCGCCGCCGCCCCGCGAACAGCATGAACAGCCCGACGCTCATCCCGAGTACTGCCCACCCGACGGCGGCCTCCGACAACGACCGCTGCGTCCGATCCGGCAACAGCGACAGGCACCCGAGCACGACGAACATCGCCCCCAGGTAACTGAGCCCCGCCGTCAGCATCCACCGCACCAACCGGCCCGACCGCACGTTCGACGACTTGTTGCCCATGGGGACCCTGCCCTGTTCCTCGACGCCACGGCGACCACCGGGGCCCGCTCGACCGAGCCCTCCGCAGTGCTTCAACGGCCACCCAACGCGCCCGACACGGGTACAGCCACCATCCTGTAGCACCGAGCCGATGCCGTTTATCTGATCTACTGCTCGCGCGACCGCGTAGCCCAGAGGACGAGCGCGCTAATGGCGGTGCCGATCACAAGCACTAGCCAGCTGAGTTCGACATCGCTGAACGAGGCCTGCATGGCTTCAGGGAGCAGAGCCACACTGATAGGCACGAAGATGGCGGCGACCATACAACTTGCGACGAACGTCAGCACGCATCGAAGAATTTTGCTGCGCATTGCTGGTGGCGTGCCATTGTTCATTACCGTGCTCCGTCTTGCTACTTAATGATGTTGTGACACTGGGTCCCGCGCTTGGCTCCGGCGGCGAAGAAGTCAGCGCACGCCTTTCCGTAGTGCTTCAACGTTCGCCGCGTCGTGTCGATGCGCCCCAATGACACAAAATCTGCGCAGCTCGTGTGCACTGGTCCCTTGCTGACGAGGTAAGTGCGCCCACTGGTGTCCGAATAACGCCAATCAATGTGCCAGTTACACCAGCGGCCGCCAGCCGTGTCGCCGCCGAGCGTGTCCTGAATGGATGCCTCCTCTCGGGTGATGGTGCGTCCGGAACCCTGGATGAAGTGCCCGATGGAGGTGGTCGGCAGGCAGAGTTCGACCCCCTTGGCGTCGAAGCAGAAGCCCGTAACCTTCCCATACCCCAGAGCGGTTGCCGATGCCGGTGTCGAGAAGCTGACTACCGTGGCGACGGCCGTTGACGTCGCGAGAGCGACCTGCGACACGTAACGCGTCACTGCGTTGATTCGAACCATGGGATGCCTCCGGTGGTCTTGATGACGTGACGCACCAGGAACGCCGGTCTCCCCCGACGCGATACGTGGTGTTGCGTGGCGGTGGCACAACGTCGCTCGGGGGAGTGGTGCAGGAACCTTAAAGCATCAGTTCTGCAACAGGAGTTGGCTTGTCAGCCTGTGGCGATGGCCGAGTAGGTCCAGACATCCGCAGGGAGTCGGTGCTGGAGGCGCCAGACGATGCCCATGGGCTTGCTGCCCTTGTGGCTGACGTACTCGGCCGGGCCGAGGAGCATCCAGGGCTGGGGGCCGCCGATGTCAGTCTTCTTGTAGCGGCGGACGAAGAGCAGAACGTGGCTACCTCGTGTGCGGTGGTGCTGGTAGCGGAGCCCTGTCGGGGAGGTGTCGGACGTCTGGTTCTGGGACTCCCAGTGGAACTCGAGATCGTTGCGGGCGTAGTCGTGGTAGCGCGTCTGCGGAGAGAAGTCCTTCTCGTCCTTCTCCAGCGTGATGAAGAGCGCGTCTGTCTCTATCGACTCGCACCACTTCACACCCTCGCGGAAGTGCCCGGGCAGGAAGGCGCCGAGCTCGGACTGTCGGAGGGCCGGGAGGATCTCCTCCCGACTGTAGGAGGCGTGGATCGTCAACGGCACTTTGCTCAATGCCCCGTCGAGTGGGATGGGGACGTGGTCGGTGCGGTCCAAGCAGTGTGCGAGGACCTGGCGGAGTTCGTCTCGGACATGGGGCTGCGCGTGGAGCGCGTCGAGGCCGGTTTGGTAGGTGGGGAAATCGTTACCCAAGGGCCATAGGGAGAAGAAGAGCATCCGGGCGTAGTCCTGCCCGCGTGGGTCCAGTTCGTCGTAGGTGGGAGCGTCGTCGGCCAGTAGTCGCTGGTAGGCGGTGATCCTCACCGGGTCGTCGACATGGAGGAACGCGGGGACGCGCTTGAGGAGGGCTGATTCACCCTCGGGGTGGGTACTGGGCAGCAGCTTGGCCCGGCGCAGCAGACCCGTCCAGGAGTTGCCCCCGCGGTAGATCTCCTTGATGTCGCGGCGGCTCTCGGTGAGGTACTCCGCAAGGCTGGGGCTTGCGTACATACTGACCTCGCGGGCCAGATGGGTGACGTTGACGTTGATCTGGCTGCGGATGTTGTTGATGACGAGTTCCTTGGCCTTGCGCTCAAGGATGATCTGGCAGCCGGAGGGAAGCTGTGGGAAGTCGTGCTCGATGTTTCTGAGGAGCCTGTTGCGCGTGAAGTTGGTGAGCGCGCGAAACTGCTCCTCGAAGCGGAATTCCTTGCGGTGCTGCCCGATGAAGTCGAGAACGGTGAGGACGGCCTTGCCTTCGCTGCGGCGGAGGCCGCGCCCCAACTGCTGCAAAAACACCGTCGCGCTGGACGTGGGGCGAAGGAGCAGCAGCGTGTCAACGTCGGGGATGTCCAGTCCCTCGTTGAAGAGGTCGACGGAGAACAAGATTTGCAGGCTTCCAGCCCGCAACTGTTCAAGGGCGGCCTTTCGCTCGTCCCGCGGTGTCTCCCCTGACAGTGCCTTGGCCTTGAGACCGGCTCGGCAGAAGAAGTCCGCCATGAACTCAGCGTGGGCCACGGACACGCAGAA
>NZ_JBYIQP010000035.1:0-60158 GCF_057707665.1 Actinacidiphila sp. bgisy167
CCCCCCCCCCCCCCCCCCCCCCCCCCCCCCCCCCCCCCACTTGGGTCCTCAGCGGTGGGGCGGCCGGGCGGTCGATGCTCGGGCGCCCGGCCGCTCAGTCGGCTGCTGCGCGCTCAGTCGCTCAGCCGCTCGCCGGTGGAGGTGGAGAAGACGTGCGTCTCGCCCGCGCGCGGCACGACGTGCAGCACGGAGCCCTTCTCCGGCACCTGGCGGCCGCCGACGCGGATGACCAGGTCCTTGTGCTCGCCGCCGACCTGGGCCGAGCCGTAGACGAAGCCGTCCGCGCCCAGCTCCTCGACGACGTTCACCGTCACGGCCAGACCGGCCGGCTCGTCCTTCGACAGCGCGCCCTCGGCGCTGACGATGTCGAAGTGCTCCGGGCGGACGCCGACGGTGACCGTGCGGTCGCCCTTGTCCGCCGCGGCCTGCACCGCGTCGCGCTCGACCGGGACCACGGCGCTGCCGAACTTCACGCCGCCGTCGGTGATCGGCACCTCGACCAGGTTCATCGCCGGAGAGCCGATGAAGCCCGCGACGAAGAGGTTGGCCGGCCTGTCGTACATGTTGCGCGGGGAGTCGACCTGCTGCAGCAGACCGTCCTTGAGGACCGCCACGCGGTCGCCCATGGTCATGGCCTCGGTCTGGTCGTGGGTGACGTAGACCGTGGTGACGCCGAGGCGGCGCTGCAGCGAGGCGATCTGGGTACGGGTCTGGACACGGAGCTTGGCGTCCAGGTTGGACAGCGGCTCGTCCATGAGGAAGACCTGCGGCTCACGGACGATCGCGCGGCCCATCGCCACACGCTGGCGCTGACCACCGGAGAGCGCCTTCGGCTTGCGGCTCAGGTACTCGGTCAGGTCCAGGATCTTGGCGGCTTCCTCGACCCGCTTGCGGATCTCGGCCTTGTTGACGCCCGCGATCTTCAGGGCGAAGCCCATGTTGTCCGCGACGGTCATGTGCGGGTAGAGCGCGTAGTTCTGGAACACCATGGCGATGTCCCGGTCCTTGGGCGGCAGGTGGGTGACGTCGCGGTCACCGATCCGGATGGCGCCGGCGTTGACGTCCTCCAGGCCGGCCAGCATGCGCAGCGAGGTCGACTTGCCGCAGCCGGAGGGGCCGACGAGGACGAGGAACTCGCCGTCCGCGATGTCGATCTGCAGGGCGTCGACGGCGGGGCGCTCGGACCCGGGGTATATCCGGGTCGCCTTGTCGAACGTGACAGTGGCCATGGTGCACTGGTCCCTTCACCGGCAGGAACGTGCCGGACGATCCGAGTAAAGGAGAAAAGGTCTAGTCCACGGGACGCGGACCTTCCGTGACGTTACCTGGCCCGCCCCGCTTTGTCAGCACCCTCCCGGCCCTCACATCACGGACCCCTCCCCCTCCCCGCCTGGGTACACTTCTCATGGCCCCACCCGCTAGCCGGACACCCCGGAGCGGGGACGGTGCCGTGCCGCCTTAGCTCAGCTGGTAGAGCACCGCTCTTGTAAAGCGAAGGTCGTCGGTTCGAACCCGACAGGCGGCTCCAGTTGGGAGCAGCGACGACGCCCCGGACCGTGATCGGTCCGGGGCGTTCGACGTCCACGGGTGACATCACCGGGGGCGGTCACTCACGGTCGAGGCGGCGCCTCAGCAGACGGTCCATGTGGCTGTTGGCCTCACGCTGTGTGTCCGATGTCACGTGCGTGGAGATGTCCATCGTGATGCTGACCCTGCTGTGGCTCAGGCGCCGGCGGGACGGCGAATCATGTTTGTGGGTGAGCGGTGTCCGAACCTGTCGTTCCTTGGAACGCGAGATCTGACGGTCTCAGTCAAGCGCGTGGGACCTCGTGTCCAACGGACATGAGGGCTGCGCTACCCATCCCCCCAGCGGCGAGTGGCACTTCTACGTCGGGACTGATCATGCTGCCGGGGACATGCGCGACTTCGCCTTGGGCCGCGCGGCCTCCTGGAGGCGGATCCGCTGGGGTGATCCAAGGTGACCGACCGCTCGCATCCACCACGTGCTGCCCATGCCCGCCACCACTCCGATGGCGCAGCCTGGGTGGAAGGGGTTTATCTTCCCGGGCATGGATCATCAGGGGCAGTTTCATGGGGCAGCGCTTGAGTTGGGCTTCCCGGACGACGAGATCAGCAGGTTCGGCCAGCACCTTCGTCTGTCGATCGGGTTGTTCGGGGGTAGTGGTGGTCCTCCGGTCGGGTAGTTCGGTGGGTTGCCCCGGCTGCCGGTGGGCATGAAGTGGCCGTCTGCCGGGGACGTTCCGTTGCCGTTGCTCTTTTCCGTCGATTGCGGGGCGCTGCCGAGAGTCGACGGCTTCGACCTGCCGGCGGACGGGACGCTGCTCTTCTTGGTGCACCAGGAGATCGACCATGAGGACAGGTCCGGGAGGTACGCGCGAGTCGTGTACGTTCCGGACGGCACTGAAACCGCAATCGCGGAGGCCCCCGACTCCGTCTCTGTCCGCGAGCGGTTCGACGTGTGCGCCGAACTCAGAGCCGAACTGCCCCTTTGGCTCGAGGAGGGCGACGAGGGCTGGCACGAGTACTGGGAGGATCTCGATTGGGAGGACATGTCGCCCTTCCAGCAGCAGTTGGTCCGGTACATGGAGCGTGACCTGCCGCACCTGGACGAACTTCGGGCTCTGGCCTACGAGCTCTGGCCGTCTGGCGCCGGCGTCTTCATCGGCGGGTATGCCGATGATGAGGTGATCAACAGCATCGCGGAGCAGACCCTCGCGGGACGCGAGAAGGCAGGCGAAATCCCTGCCATCCCGATTGCGAAATGGTATTCCCACCTGGAGGAGGAAAAGTACCGGCTGACGAGCGAATGGATATCACTCGCGAGGGAATCCCGGGTCTACGAAGAGCACTACACGAGTTTTGTCATCCGCCACGACGACCTGGCCGCCGCTCGGGTGGACAGGGCGCTGGCCGTGACCACATTCGAGGCCCCGTGACCGGATTCGACACACCTCTACAACCGCGGGGGCTGGCGAATGCCGTTCACAGAGGTCCGGGTCTTGTGCGTAGGTGTTGTACGGGCAGTGCCGTCTCCCGACGGCATCGGTTGACGGCAACAGGCACGTAATGCCGCGACGATCGGCGGAGTCCTCGGGGTGATCTCCGCGATCGCAGCCTCACTGCAGCCAGTCTTGGGCAAGGGGTGGTACGGCTTCCTGACATCGCCAGGCGACATCACCGCGGGCGCACTTCGCCGGCCCCACCCTCCCCCCAGCGCTTCTTCGGCTACCCGCCGGCGGACGAGTCGAGGTTCAGCCATGTACTCGTCTGTGATGGTGACATCGATGTCATCGCCGGGAAGCTCGCGGCGCTGGGCCCGGTCGCCGTCCTCGCCGGTAAGGAGACCGGCGTCGAACTCGCCGACGCGCTCTCACAGATGCTCGGACTGGCGTCCAACGGCACCGCGCTCAGTGCGGCACGACGGGACAAGTACCTCCAGATCGAGCGCCTCAAGGAGTGCGGCGTCCCCGCGAGCAGCCAGATCCGGACGGGAGACGAGGACGAACTGCGGGCCTGGCACGAGGCACGTGGCGGCAGGGTGGTGATCAAACCGCTGCGCAGCCACGCGGGCGACGGCGTGTGGTTCTGCGACACGCCCGACGACTCGGCTGCCGCGCTGCGGAGCCTGCGGGCAAGGAACACCGTCATCGGTGATCCGATCACCCATGTGGTGGCGCAGGAGTACCTGGTCGGCACCGAGTACATCGTCAACACGGCCAGCTGCGAGGGTGTGCATCAGGTCACCGATGTGTGGCGGACCGAGCGCATCACCGCCAACGGAGTGCTCGACCTGGTCGTGGCGCAGGTGCTGATGCGGGCGGACGAGCAGCCCGCGGACGAACTAGTCCCCTACGCCTTCCGCACGCTCGACGCCCTCGGCATCCGCCACGGGGCCGCGCACCTGGAGATCAAGATGACGCCCGCCGGCCCGCGCCTCGTGGAGGCCGGCGCCCGAGCGTCCGGACTGCCGTACTACGTCGGGGAGGTCCTGGGCGAGGGGCAGATCGAGTGGTCGGTGGACGCCTACGTCCGGCCGGAGCGCTTCCACGAGCGGGTGGGCAGGCCGTATGTGCGGCGGCACGCCTTCGCGTGGGCGGCGCTGGTCTCCCCGGCGTCGGGCAGGCTGCTTGGCTACCGCGCCCTGGACCAGGTGCGGGCGCTGGAGAGCTTCCGCGACCTGACCATGGTCGTCAGCCCCGGTGAACGGATCGCGGCCACCACCTACGACCTGGAGTATCCCGCGACGCTCACCCTGTCCCATCCGGTGGACGCCGTCCTGCAGCGCGACCTGCACACGCTCCGGTATCTGGACGGCCCCGGCATGTACGAGATCGCCCCGCAGTAGCGGCGCCGCTCCTGCGAGCCTCTCCTCGCCGCGAGGCACGGTCCGCCGCCGACTCGGACCAGTGGGCCTCAGCGGCGGGGCGCCCGTCTATCCGCGTGGCCTCCAAGGCACGGCACATGGCTGAAGGGGTGCCCGCCCGCGAGGGCGGGCACCCCTCGCGGGTCAGCGGACGGTGACCTGCGCCGTGCCCGTGACGCCGCCGCTGGCCACCGTGATGGTCGCGGTGCCGGAGCGGTGGGCGGTCAGGGCGCCGGTGGACGGGTCCACCGAGGCGACCTTGGGGTTGCTCGAGGTCCAGACGTGGGACGCGGGGTCCGCGATCGGGATGCTGAGCGGTGCGATGTTGTCACCGGCGATCTGGTCGCCGGTCGCGGTCAGGGTGACGCGGTCGCCCCGGGCGATCGGGTCCTTGGGGGCGGTGACCTCGATCGTGGCGAGCGCGGGCTCGACGGTGAACTGGAGGTCGCCGTCGGAGCCGATCCGGATCAGCCCGAAGTGGTAGAAGCCGCCCTGGTCCGCCGGGGCGTACGCGGGCATGCCGAGGTCCGCGAAGGTGAACTGCGGGATGCCCCCCTCGGCGGTGGTGACGCTCTCGCCCTCGGGGTTGAGGATCTGCTCGGCGAAGCCGCGCGCGTGGCCGTACATCATGATCACGTGCTGCTTCGGATGCGTCTGCTGGTAGCGCTGCACCAGCCGCAGGTACATCCGCGCCTCCCAGCGGTCCGTGAACTGGCTGTTCGCGGCCGGGTGCGGGTCGTAGGCGGGCATGTGGGTGATGACCAGCACGTCCTTGGCGGTGGTGTCCGTCAACTGCTGGACCAGCCACGGGTACTGCACGCCCTCGGGGTTCTGGAACGGGTCCGAGGACTGCAGACTGCCGTGCGAGTTGTCGGTGACGATCATCCGCGCCGAGCCCTGGCTGTACGCGTAGTGCGTGTCGCCGAAGGTGTCGCTGTAGTTGCCGTTCTCGGAGTCGGCGCCCTGGGTGATCTCGTGGTTGCCGACGATGTCGCGCTCGGGGATGCCGAGGGCGTCCATCTTCGACTTCGCGTACTGCAGGTCCACGAGCTTGCCGTCGTCCGCCATGTCGCCGAGGAACTGGGCGGCGTCCGGCCGGGCCTGCGGGGTGAGGGTGGGCAGCCGCTTCGCGACGGAGTCCATCACGTTGCTGCTGACCGAGCCGGGGTCCGAGGCGAGCAGGTGCGCGTCGTCGCCGGCGAGGAGGGTGGTGCCCTTCTTGGCGAAGTCGGCGGAGTCCTCCTCGTACGACAGCCACTTCGGGTTGTCCGGGACGGCGTGGTACTCCGGCGCCACGACCGGCCGCGGCGAGTACAGCGCCTGCAGCCCGGCGACGTTGAGGGAGCCGCTGTAGGCGGTGCTCGGGCTGATCGCCAGAAAGTCGACGAAGCTGATCGTCAGCGGGAACTGCATGCCGGCGGGCAGCTGGGCGACGGCCAGGTGCCAGTCCTTCCACGTGACGTACGTCGGGTACAGCGTCGTGGACGTGCCGTTGACGCCGATGTACTTCTCGGCGAGCTCGATGCCGTTGCCGTCGCCCTTGATCCAGACCCCGATCCCGGTGGGCACCTGGCCGTTGTCCGTGTCGGTCTTCAAGGTGACGCGGGGCGACAGCACCAGCTGCTTGACGCCGGAACCGGCCGGCATCGAGTAGTCGAGCCGCAGCGATCCCGACTCTGTCGAACCAGGCGGGACGACGCCGGGGTCGGCCGTCAGAGTGGCCGGGTTTCCGGTGGTGTTGTTGCTGAGCCGCCACACGTCGAGGCTGGTCATCGGGTCGATGACCTTGCTGACGCTGCCTACGGCGATCGACGTGGTGGCGGTGGCGCCGGCGACCTTCGCGGTCACCTCTGCGAGGCCGCCGTGGTCGGCGCCGGCCGTGAACAGGCCGTGCGCGTCGACGGTGCCCAGGTCCTCCGGGGTCACCTGCCAGGTGGCCGCCTCGGCGGGGATCTGTACTTCCTCGCCGCCCTTGACGGTGCCGGAGAGGGTCAGTTGCTGGGTGGCGCCGTTGTCGAGGTCGGCCTTGTCCGGCGAGACCGTGAGGCTGTCCAGCGTGCTCACGACCCGGAGCTTCACCGAGGTCGAGGCCTTGCCGTCGGAGGCGATGATCCGGCCGGTGCCCGCGCGGTGCGGGGTGAGCCTGCCGTTCTCGTACGACGCGAGGGAGGAGGGCTCGACGCGGACGTCGATCCGGCCGGCCGCCGGGTTGGCGTACCGGTCGACGGCGTGGACCGGGAGCGGGACGGAGCCGCCGGCGACCGTGGTGACCTGCTCCCCGTCGTTCACGACGACCTCGACGGCCGGTCCGGCCTCCTTGGCGGTCGAGTAGAAGAAGATGCCGTTGGCGACCGGGCGCTCGGTGTTGCCGGGCTGGTCGGAGGGCGTGTTGACGATCTCGGCCTGGTCGGCGCCGGGGGCGCGGCTGACCATGCCGGTGGAGCCGCCGCCGTCGAAGAGCATGGCGCTGTAGGCGCCGTGGGCGGCCATGTAGCCCGCGACCTGGTCGCGGGTCATGCCGAAGGCCCTGGCCGTGCCGCCCTGGCCGTCGACGGCCACGACGATGGCGTGCTTGCCGTCCTTGGTGATGCCGACCGCGGTCTCCGGGTTGGCGCCGCTCGGCGGGGTGCCGGTCGGGTCCTTGTAGACCTTGCCGTCCTTCATCAGCGTGTCGACGCCGCTGATCAGCTGCGTGACATCGTTATCCGGCGAGAGCCGGGTGGCGATGCCCACCCGGTCGCCGCCGTGCAGGGTGTCGGCAAGCCACTGCCCGCCGGCGCCGGCGCCGAGCAGACCCAACTGGTCGGCGGAGAGCCGCGGCACGGTCGTGACCCCGGTGCGCACGTCCTCGACGACGAACCCGCCCTCGGTGACGTGGCCGAGCACCAGGGTGGAGGGCGAGGCAAGGCCGGGGGTCTCGCCGAGGTCGGGGGTGACCTCGGTGATGCCGCCGGACGCCAGGTCGTTCACGGTGTTCAGCGAGGTGAGCGCGCGGGTCGCGGAGCCGGCGGTGATCGTCCCGGAGAAGGTCTCCGGGCCCATGACCATGGTGCCGTCGGGCTTGACGCCCAGCTGGGAGGCGAAGCCGGGCTTCGGGCTCTTCAGCAGCCGGCCGTCGGTCATGATGCCGCCGAGCGGGCGACCGCTGGCGTGGATCTCGAAGTAGTCGCCGTTGACGCCGGCCACCGCGTGGGTGCGGTGGGCCATCGAGGAGGGGGTCTCGTCGGCGGGGTTGGTGAGGGTGGCGCCGGCCTCGACCATGCCGACCCGGAGGTTCGGGTCGCCGAGGTCGGCGTCGAGCACCTGGATGTGCTGCCGGCCGCCTACGGTGTCGTACGTCTCGCTGTAGTGCCGCAGGCCCTGTGTGACGGTCTCGGCCGGGGTGCGGTCGTAGTCCACCACCAGCGGCCAGTTCTGCGGCGTCTGCGGCAGCCAGTCAGGGTCGGCCGTGCGCCCGAGGGGGGCGTCGTCCCCGGTGGGGCCGGAGGCGGTGGCGGCACCGGTGACCGCACCGGTCAGTGCCAGTGCCAGCGCGGTGACCACGGCGGTCCGGCGCGTGCCGGAACCCGCGGTTCGCTTCCCGCGAAGTGTCATTGGGTCTTCCTTACGGGTGAGGGGCCGGCTGGTCGCCGGCCCGTGTCCACCCGACACCCGTCAGGCGAAGCCCGGATGACGGGTCGGGGGCCCGCGGGTGACCCAAGGGGGGTGAAGGGTTATGGATTCGGTCAAGTCGCCTCCGCCCGCCCCCCGTCTCGCTCCCCGTTCCCCGGTTCCCTCGCCCCGGCCTGGCGGCGGATCGGGGCGGTCCGCTGGTTCCCGTGGCGGCTCCGGGGACCAGGCGTGGCGTCCCGTCACCAGGGGGTGGGCCCCGGGGGCGCGACGACCGGTGGACGGTCGTCGCAGGTGATGGTGGTGGGGAGTTGCCACGCGCCCAGCCAGGTGCCCGTGGCGCCGCCGCCGTCGTTGCCGCCGGGGTCGGTCAGGGAGAACTCGGAACCTCCGGCGGGGAAGTTGAAGGACCCGCAGTTGTTGACCCCGACCGCGCCGACGTTGCGGGCGTTGCCGCTCTTCTCCGACCACATCGCCAGCCCGTCGTCGCCGGAGTTGCGGACGACGTTGTTGCGGACGAGCCAATCCGTCGCGCCGGTGTGGAAGTTGAGGCCGTCGGCGATCTGGTCGGTGATGACGCTGTTCGTGATCCGCAGATTCGACATCGGGCCGTCGAACCACATGCCCACCTTGGTGTGGTGGATGTAGAGGCCGTCGATGGTGGAGTCGCTCATCGCCCTGCCGACGCCGTTCACCTGGTCGGTGTCGATGCGTTCGCGGACGTCGCCCTCGATGGCGAAGCCCGACAGATGGACGTTCCGGCTTCCGCCGTCCGACGCGTCCTTGCCGTAGAAGCCGACGCCGGTGTGGACAGAGCCATCGGGAGCCGGAGAGCCCAGGTCGGCCGGAATCGGACATGTTCCCTCGGGTTCCGCTCCGCCCCCTCGGGGCTCCGCTTCCTCCGCCATGATCGCCGACGTGGCGTGGCCGACCCGGGAGCCGCTGACCGGTCCGGCGGGAGGGGCGGCCGCCGGTGCTTCAGGCGGGCGCCGGTCCGGGCGGGTGCCGCAGACCGTAGGCGGTGAGGGGTTCGAGGGCGGTGAGGAGTTCCCTGCCGCGGGCGGTGGGGCGGTACATGATCTGCACCGGGGTGCTGGGGACGACCTCGCGGCCGATGAAGCCGAGGTTCTCCAACTCCTTGAGGCGCTGCGAGAGCAGCCGGTCGGAGATGCCCGGCACCATACGGCGGAAGTCGGTGAAGCGGCGGGCACCGCGGGAGGCCGCCAGCAGGACGGCGCCGGTCCAGCGCCGGCCGACCTGCTCCAGTACGGCCTGGAAGGCGGCGCACGCCTCGGCGTCGATGTCGTCGGGTGCGGGGCTGTCTCCGGAAGTCACTTACCTGAGATTAGCAGCTCACCCCTGTCTTTGCCGGAGGCGTCGGGCCCCCGACGCTGAAGACATGGACACCACCGACCGTGCACAGCGGCTCCGCTTCGGGCTGAGCCTCGACCCGGACGCCGGACGGCTGCCGGAGACACTGGAGCTGGCCGCCGCCGCGGACGCCGCGGGGCTGGAGCTGCTCGCCCTGCAGGACCACCCGTACCAGCCCGGACATCTCGACGCGCTCACGCTGTCCGCCATCGTCGCGGCCCGCACCTCGCGCATCTCGGTCTTCACCGACGTCGCCGACCTCCGGCTGCGGCCCCCGGTCATGCTGGCCAAGACCGCCGCGAGCCTGGCCGCGGCCTTTGGCGGGCGGTTCCAGCTGGGCGTGGGCGGCGGTGGGATACCGGAGGCGATCGGCTCGATGGGGGCGCCGCCGATGCCGCCCCGCGAGGTGGTCGCGTACACCGAGGAGTCGTTGCGGCTGCTGCGCGCCGCCCTGGACGGCGGGCCCGTGCGGCACCGCGGCACGGTGCTGACGGTGCCCGGCTACCAGGCCGGCCCGGTGCCGCCGCGCCGGGTCGAGCTGTGGCTCGGCGGGCAGCGGCCGCGGATGCTGGCGGTGGCGGGGCGGGCGGCGGACGGCTGGATCTCGCCGCTCAACATCTATGTGCCGCCCCGGGAGGTGCCGGAGCGCCAGCGGATCGTCGACGAGGCCGCCCGAGCCGCCGGACGCGATCCGGCGGACGTCCGGCGCATCTACAACGTGATCGGGGTGATCGGCGGCTCCGGCGCCCCCGGCCTGAACGGGGACGTCGGCCGGTGGGTCGACACCCTCGCCGAGTGGGCGACCGAGCTGCGCTTCGACACCTTCGTCTTCTGGCCCGTCACCGCTCACCGGCGGCAGATGGAGGTCTTCGCCCGCGAGGTCGTGCCCGCCGTCCGCGAGCGGGTGGCCCGGTGACGCCCGGCCGCGGCGCGGCCCCGGCGGCCGCGGCCTTCGCCGTGCCCGCCGACCTGGCCGGGCACACCGTGCTCCCCGGCGACCCCCGCTACCCGCTGCTGCGCTCCACCTACACCACCGTCGCCAGCCCCGCGGCCGTGGTCCTCGTGCGCGGGCCCGGCGACATCGCGGCCGCCCTCGCGGCGGCACGGGCGCAGGGCCTGCCCGTCTCCGTGCGCTCCGGCGGCCACGGGCTGTCCGGCCGGTCCTCCAACGACGGTGGCGTGGTCGTCGACCTCTCCGGGATCGACGAGGTCCGGGTGCTCGACCGCGAGACCCGCCTGGTGCGGATCGGGGCGGGCGCCCGCTGGGGCCGGGTGGCCGCCGCGCTCGCGGCGCACGGGCTGGCCGTCAGCTCGGGCGACCACGGCAACGTCGCGGCCGGCGGCCTCGCCACCGCGGGCGGCATCGGCTGGCTCGCCCGCACGTACGGCCTCACCGTCGACCGGGTCCGCGCCGTCGAGCTCGTCCTGGCCGACGGGACCGCCCTGCGCGCCGACGCCGCGCGGCACCCCGACCTGTTCTGGGCGGTGCGCGGGGCGGGCGCGGGGGTGGGGATCGTGACCGCCTTCGAGATCGAGGCCATGGAACTGGGAGAGATCGGCGTGGCCCAGCTGGTCTTCGAGGCCGATCGGGCGGGGGGCGCCCTCGCCCAGTGGGCGTCCGCGATGGCCGCCGCGCCGCGCACCCTCACCTCCGCCGCCCACCTCCTTGCCAACGGGCCGGCCCTGGCGCTCTCGGTCACCGTCGCCGCGGCCGACGACGATCCGGGCCGCGTCCGCGAGGCCCTCGGCCCCCTGCTGTCCGGGCCGCACCGCCCGCTGCAGGCGACGGCGCAGTTCGTTCCGTACACCGCGCTGGTCTCCACCGCCCACCAGCACGCGAACACCGGTCAGCAGCCGGTGGTGAGCACCAATTCGCTGCTGCCCGCGATGCCCCGGGACGCGGCACGCGCCGTCATGGCGGCCGCCGTCGACCGGCGGCGGCCCGCCTTCGTCCAGCTGCGCTCGCTCGGGGGCGCGATCGACGACCTTGCGGCCGACGCCACCGCCTACGCCCACCGCGGCGCGCAGGTCCTGGCGCAGGGCAACCTCTTCCCTCCGCACGGAGAGGACGACCTGCACCGCCTGTGGGCGCCGGTCCGCGAGCTCGGCACCGGCGGTTATGTGAACTTCGACAGCGGCACCGGCCCCGGCGTCTTCGACCGCGCCTACCCCGGCGCCACCGGCGTGCGGGTGCGCGAGCTGTGGCGGCGCCACGACCCGGAGGGCGTGCTGCGCCCGCTCAGCCTCCACTGACCGGGCCGGGGCCGGCCGGGGCCGGGCAGGGGCCGGTCCGGTGCCGGGGCCGGGTTCCAGGGCCGCGGTTCTCTCGTAGCTCAGGTTGCCGGCCGGGCCGAACACGTGGAGACGGATGGCGTGCGGTGCCTCCCCCTGGACACGGAACGGTGGGCGGTCGGATGATCCGCACCGCCCACCGTTCAACCTCGAGCGTGATTGAGGTCAAGCGGTCGCACCGGTCGAGCAGGTCGCGTACGCCGGACAGGTCGCGCAGGTCGCGCAGGTCACGCGGTCACGCGGTCACGCGAGGAGCTTCATCTTCGCCCTGGTGTACTCCTCCTCGGTGATGTGGCCCTGGCTCTTGAGCTCGGCCAGCTTGGCCAGCTGGTCGACGTTGCCGCCCGCGGCCCCGCCGTCACCCGAGGCGGCCTCCCGCACGTACTGCCGGAAGGCCGCGTCCATCTCCTTGGCCTGCTTGCGGTCCCGCTCGGCCATCCCCTTGCCCCTGGCGATGACGTAGACGAGCACGCCGATGAAGGGGAGGAAGATCAGCAGGATGATCCAGCCGGCCTTGGCCCAGCCGCCCACCTCGTGGTCGCGGAAGAGGTCGCCGATGATCCGGAAGAGCAGGAAGAACCACAGCACCCAGCAGAAGATCAGGAGCATCGTCCAGAACAGGTTCAGCAGAGGGTAGTCGTCCATGCCCCAAGGGGACGGCGGGCGAGCGTCTCCCGCATGCCGGATAGCGCCATTCGGGTTACGGGCGGGGGAAACGCGCCGCCAATTCCCAGATCACGGGGTTGGCGTCCAGGCCGTCGTGCATGTCGGTCAGGTCGGCGATCAGGTCGTGCAGGAAGTCGCGGGCCTCGCGGCGCAGCTCGGCGTGGGCGAAGGAGAGGGGACGCTCGTCCGGCGCCCAGTCCGCGACGACGTCGACGAAGCCGAAGCGGCGCTGGAAGCGCAGCCGGTCGGTGGACTCGGTGAAGTCCAGCTCGGCGTACTGGGGGCGGGCGGCGCGGCTGCCGAGCGGATCGCGGTCCAGCAGCTCGACGATGTCGCACAGGGCCCACGCGAAGTCGAGTACCGGAACCCATCCCCAGGCTGTGGACAGTTCGCGGTCGGCCGTCACGTCCGCCAGGTAGACGTCCCCGCAGAACAGGTCGTGGCGCAGCGTCCGCACGTCGGCGGTGCGGTAGTCGGTCTGCGGGGGGTCGGGGAAGCGGCGGGACAGCGAGTAGCCGAGGTCGATCACCCGCCGATGGTACGGGCCCCGGCGGCAGGTCCTTGTGATGACGGGGCTGGGGCGGCCCGTCTGCCGGTCCTCGCGATGGCCGCTCACGCGACGGGCCGGCGTCCGCCGGAAAGCCGGCGCGCCGGTTCCGTCGAGCACCGCCACGCGCACGCCGTCCGTCCCCGCGCGCTCAGCCGCCGCTCGCTCGGCCCGGCGAGTCCGCGTACCGGGCCCCGAGCGGTGCCGCCGCCGTGCACCACCGGCAGGCCGATGAAGGGGTACGGGTCGAGCGGGAGCGGTGCTCGGCCTGGGTGACGGCGATGCGGCCGCGCCCCGTCGGCTCGGGTCCCGGGCGAGCAGCACGTCCATGGCGGGGTGTGCGAGTCCGGCGTCGACGCTGCTCGCGACCTGCTCCGCGGAGGCCGGGTCGGAGTCGTACAGCTGCGTCAGGCGGCCAGGACGCCGGGAGGGAGGGAGCCGCCCACCGGCGCGAGGGGTTCGAGCACCGGTGCCCCGCACGCCGGTCGCGTGCGGGGCATGGGCGCCCTCTTGAGCGGGGCTCGTCAGGCGGGCCCGGGCCCGTTCGGCGTCAGATGCCGACGCCGAAGTCGGTGGCGATGCCGGCGAGGCCCGAGGCGTAGCCCTGGCCGACCGCGCGGAACTTCCACTCGGCGCCGTTGCGGTAGAGCTCGCCGAAGACCATGGCGGTCTCGGTGGCGGCGTCCTCGCTGAGGTCGTAGCGGGCGAGCTCTGCGCCGCCGGCCTGGTTGACGATGCGGATGTAGGCGTTGCGGACCTGCCCGAAGTTCTGGCTGCGGGTCTCGGCGTCGTAGATGGAGACGGGGAAGACGATGCGCTCGACGTCGGCCGGCAGGCCCGCCAGGTTGACGTTGATCGCCTCGTCGTCGCCCGCGCCCTCGCCGGTGCGGTTGTCGCCGGTGTGGACGATGCTCTGGTCCGGCGTCTGCTTGTTGTTGAAGAAGACGAAGTAGGCGTCCGCGTAGACCTTGCCGCTCGGGTTGAGCGCGATGGCGCTGGCGTCGAGGTCGAAGTCGGTGCCGGTGGTGGTGCGGACGTCCCAGCCCAGGCCCACCGTGACGGCCGTCAGGCCCGGTGCTTCCTTGGTGAGCGAGACGTTGCCGCCCTTCGACAGGCTTACAGCCATGGGGGTCCCCTCCGTGATGTCGGTCAATCGTGCCGACGACGACGCTACCTTCCAACGGGAGAACGTCGTGAGAGGCCGGCATGGTTCCTTTGCGGCGAAAACCGTCTCCGCGGCCATGTCCCGGAAAATCCCGTGACTCCGGTGGACGGCGGGGGGATCATGGGACGCATGTCAGGGCCGCCCCCACTCGTCGTCCGCGGCTCGGTCTGCCTGCCGGAGACCGAGCTGATGTGGCGTTTCTCCCGGTCGTCCGGACCGGGCGGCCAGCATGTGAACACCTCCGACAGCCAGGTCGAGCTGCGCTTCGATCTCGCCAATTCCGACGCGCTGCCCCCGGTGTGGAAGCAGCGCGCCCTCGAGCGGCTCGCCTCCCGCCTGGTGGGCGGCGTCCTGGTGGTACGGGCCTCCGAGCACCGCTCGCAGTGGCGCAACCGGGAGGCGGCGATGACCCGCCTGGCCGCGCTGCTCGCCGAGGCCACGGCGCCGCCGCCCAAGGCGCGCCGGCCCACGAAGATCCCGCGCGGCATCAACGAACGGCGGCTCAGGGAGAAGAAGCGCCGCGGCGACACCAAGCGCGGCCGTGATCCGCGGGGCTGGTCCTGAGCCGGCGCGGCGTCGTCCAGGCCGCAGCGAAGGCCCCGGCCCCCGCGGCAGGGTCTCAGCCGAGGTGCCGGTAGCGGCCCCGGAAGTACAGCAGGGGCGCCCCGTCGGCGCTGGGCGTGCGCGCGGTCAGCACGCGGGCGATCACCAGGGTGTGGTCCCCGGCCGGGACGCGCTGCTCGGTCTCGCACTCGAGCACGGCCAGGCCGCCGCCGAGGATCGGCGCGCCCGAGGCCTCGCCGCGGTAGTAGGCCACGTCCTCGAAGAGGAGCCGGTCGCTGACACGGCCGCGCATGGCGAAGCGCCCGGCGATGTGCCGCTGGCTCTCGCTCAGCACGGACACCGCCCAGCGCCGCCGGCGCTCCAGCAGTTCGTCCATGCGCGACCCCTCGCGCAGGCTCACCATCACCAGCGGCGGCTCCAGGGAGACCGAGACGAACGCGGTCGCGGTCATGCCGACGTCCTCCCCTCGCGGGCCGTCCTCGGGGTCGTGGGCCGTCACCAGGACGACCCCCGAGGCAAGGCGGCTCATGGCGGCGCGGAAGGCATCGCCGTCCACACCGGACGAAGTTGGCTCGGAACCGTCGGGCACGGTCCCAGGATGCGGGATGCGGGGCGCGGAGGTGATTGACTGTGACACGCCCCGACGCTAACCGGACTGCCGCACCACCCGCATCGGACTTCGGATCGAGCCAGGTCCTAGGACTCCCCGTCCGCTCCCGCCTCCGGGCGCACCACCCCCCCCGCTCACCTGCTCGATTGTGTTCAAAGGGTGAAGGGATCGAGGCGGCCTGACCCCGCTGTGTGATCGGAACACGACAATCAGGTGTGACTTGAGTCACAAGGGCCACGAATTGTTGACCCTGTGTACCGGGCGAACTGCTCGCTGTGATTCAGTTGCTGAGGGATTTGGACCACAACGGATCACAAGCAGTCTCAGGAGTTGTCGTCGAGGGCCCGGGAGAGCGCATGGACACCGAGTCGGAGCCGTATGTCCGCCTCGCGACCCTGCGCCAGGTGCACCAGGTGGTGGCGGAGCTCAACTGCGCGCGCAGCCTCGCCGACACCCTGCAGGCCGTGGCCGACGGCGTCGTCAAGGGCCTCGGCTTCCAGCTGGCGGTGGTCAATCTCGTCCGCCCCGACGGCGACCTGGTCGTCGCCGCCGTGTCCGGGAGCGCCGCCGCGGAAGCCCTGATGGCGGGCCGGGTCGGCTCGCGCGCCTCCTGGGAGCGCCGGCTGTCGATGGGGGAGCGGTGGGGCGCGCTGCGCTTCATACCCCACTACCAGGGCTGGGTTTTGGACGGCGACGACGTCCCGTGCTGGCCCGGCGACGGTCCCCCGCCCCGCTTCCCCGACGAGTGGCACCCCGAGGACCGCCTCCTCGCCCCGATGTACACCAACCCGGCCGGCGGCGGCGAGCTGCTCGGCGTGATCTCCGTCGACCGCCCCGCCGGTGGCCGCCGGCCCGGCCCCTGGGGCCGCGAGGCCCTGCAGATGTACGCCTTCCAGTCGTCCATCGCCATCAGCAACGCGCGTCTGCGTGCCAATATGCAACGCGCACTGGTCCGCCTGGAACGCGAGCAGCAGGCGCTGCGGGCCAGCGAGGAGAGTTTCCGCCAGGCCTTCGAGTACGCGCCCAGCGGCATGGCCATCGCGGAGATGGGCGGCGACCAGAACGGCAAGCTGATCCGCGCCAACGACGCGCTGTGCCGGCTGCTCGGCCGCCCCGCCGCGGCACTGCGCCGGCAGTCCTTCTCCGACCTCGTCCATCCCGAGGACGTCGGCGTCATGCTGCGCACCAGCGCCGAGGGCGGCCGCGCCGAACTGCGGCTGCAGCGCCGCGACGGCAGCTACGTCTGGGTCAGCCTGCGCAATTCCGTCGTCGCCGACACCGCCGACGGCCCGCGCTATCTGCTCACCCACGTCGAGGACATCGAGGAACGCAAGGGCCGCGAACTCGCCCTCGCCCACCGCGCCAGCCACGACTCGCTCACCGGCCTGCCCAACAGCGCCGAACTGCGCGCCCGGCTGTCCGCCAGGCTGTGCGCGCGCCCGCAGGCCACGGACACCGGCGGCCACGCCGCCGCCGACGCGAGCGCCGACGAGTTCGCCTACACCCACGACTACGCCACGGTCGTGAGCGCCGCCCCGCTCCTCGGGAACTTCGACCACCACACCCACACCGTCCCGCCGTCCGACGGCCGGAACGGCGGCAAGGGCCTGGCCGTGCTCTTCTGCGACCTGGACGGTTTCAAGTCGATCAACGACCGCTTCGGCCACCACACCGGCGACGCCGTGCTCATCGAGGTCGCCCGGCGTCTCACCGGGGCGGTACGGGACGGCGACACGGTGGCCCGCCTCGGCGGCGACGAGTTCGTCGTCCTCGCCGACGGCCTGGGCCGCGAGGACGCCGAGGACCTCGCCGTCCGCCTGCGCAACGCGATCATCCCGCCGATCCGCTTCGAGGGCCGCGCGCTCCGCGTCGGCGCCAGCTTCGGCATCGGCTGGGCCGGCTGCGGCATGACCGCGGACGAGGTGCTGCAATCCGCGGACCAGCGCATGTACATGGAGAAGCGCGCCCGCGGCGGCGCGCGGGGTCACCGCCGCGCCGCCGGCTGACCCTCCCGGCGGGCGTACCGCGTACGGCGTGGCGCCCGCCGTACGACAAAGGGCGCGCCTCCACCTTGGGGAGTACCCGGGATCGCTCCTCCGGTTGACTCCCGCACGCATCGCGGATGCCTACGCTGGGTGACGTGCAGCGTCTCTACGACTTCCTCCGCAGGCACCCGACCTGGGTCGACAGCTTCTGGGCTCTCGTCCTGCTCGGGATCTCCGCCCTGTGGGTCGTCGTCGACGCCGTGCACACGCATCACCTACGGGTCGCCGCCGTGCCGCTGGTGCTCGCGCTGTGCGTCGTGGCCGCGCTGCGCCGCCGCATGCCGGAGAAGATGCTGCTGCTCGCGGTGCTTGCCGGGGTGATCCAAATGGTGCTGGACGTGCCGATCAACCCGGGCGACTTCGCCATGCTGCTGATCGTCTACACCGTCGCGGCCAACGGCGCCCGCTGGGCGTCCAGGCTCGCCCTCGCCGGGGGCCTGCTCGCCTCTCCCCTCTCCACCCTGCGCTGGCCCGACGAGAGCCAGGGCCGCTTCGCCGACGCCGTGGCGACGGTCTTCCTCGCCATCCCCTTCCTGCTGGCCTGGGTGATCGGCGACAGCCTCCGCACGCGCCGCGCGTACTACGCCGAACTGGAGGAACGCGCCGCCCGCCTGCAGCGCGAACGCGAGGCGCAGTCCAGGGCCGCCGTCGCCGCCGAGCGGGCCCGGATCGCCCGCGAACTGCACGACGTCGTCGCCCACAACGTCTCGGTCATGGTCGTCCAGGCCGACGGCGCCGCCTATGTGCTGGACGCCTCCCCCGAGCAGGCCAAGCAGGCCCTTGAGACCATCTCCACCACCGGACGCCAGGCCCTGACCGAGATGCGCCGACTGCTCGGAGTGCTGCGGGCCGGCGACGGCGACGGCGGCGAGTACGTGCCGCAGCCCGGCGTCGACCAGCTGACCGACCTGATAGAGCAGGTCCGGGGCGCCGGGCTGCCGGTCGCCTTCGAGGTCGAGGGGGAGTCCCGGCCGCTGGCCAGCGGCGTCGAGCTCACCGCCTACCGCATCGTGCAGGAGGCGCTCACCAACACCCGCAAGCACGGCGGCCCCGAGGCATGCGCCAAAGTCCGGCTCACCTTCGGCGACAGCGACCTCAGCCTGCTCATCGAGGACGACGGCCGCGGCGCCCAGCAGGAGCTCTACGAAGGCGGCGGCGAGGACGGCCAGGGCCAGGGGCTCATCGGCATGCGCGAACGCGTCGGCATGGTCAGCGGCACCCTGGACGCCGGGCCGCGCCCCGGCGGAGGCTTCCGCATCAGCGCGGTGCTCCCGGTGAAGGCCGCGGGCTAGCGGGACACGGACGGCAGACAGAGAGAAGAGGACCGGACCATGGCGATCCGCGTGATGCTCGTCGACGACCAGGTGCTGCTGCGCACCGGCTTCCGCATGGTGCTGCAGGCCCAGCCCGACATGGAGGTCGTCGCCGAGGCCGGGGACGGCGCGGAGGCCGTCGCGACCCTGCGCACCACCGCGGTGGACGTGGTCCTCATGGACGTCCGCATGCCCCGCCTGGACGGAGTCGAGGCCACCCGCCTGATCTGCGGTGCCCCCGACCGCACCCCCGACGACGGCGGGCCCCGCGTCCTCATCCTGACCACCTTCGACCTCGACGAGTACGCCTTCTCCGCCCTCAAGGCCGGCGCGAGCGGCTTCATGCTCAAGGACGTCCCGCCGGACGAACTCCTCGCGGCGATCCGTGCCGTCCACAGCGGCGACGCCGTCGTCGCCCCCAGCACCACGCGGCGCCTGCTCGACCGCTTCACCCCGCTGCTGCCGAGCACGAACCGGGCGACGCACAAGGAGCTGGACCGGCTGACCGACCGCGAGCGCGAGGTGCTGCTGCTGGTCGCCCAGGGACTGTCGAACGGGGAGATCGCGGGGAAGCTGGTGCTCAGCGAGGCGACGGTGAAGACGCACGTCGGACGCATCCTCACGAAGTTGGGTCTGCGGGACCGGGTGCAGGCTGTCGTCCTCGCGTACGAATCGGGCCTCGTCCGTGCGGGGAGCGGCGGGGCCGCCCGGTAGGGGGTCGTGCGCGTGCGGGTCGTGTGTGGTGGCGGTGGGGCTTTTTCGCCGCCACCCACACAGTGCGCACCCCGCACCCCGCGCCCTCCCGCACCCGGCGAGGGCCCCGCAAGCGCGGCGTCACGCCCCCGCGAGGAACCGCGCGAACTCGTCCACCGCTTCGCGCACCGCCGCCGCGTCCCACTCGAGCGCGGAGGCCCCGACCGTGACCTCCGTCATCGCGACCCCCGGCACCTCCGCCCCCGACCAGCGCCCGAAGAGTGCCGTCCTGGTCTCCTCGGCCTGTCGCACCGTGGCCTCGTCGAGGACCTCCGGGGACTCCGCGAGCCACACCTGGAACTGGTGCGTGTGCGGTGTCTCCGGGTGGACCCGGACCCAGCCCAGCCGCTCCGCGAGCGCGTCGCGCAGGGTCGCCGCCACGTCCTTCGCGTGGGCCACGTACTCCGGCAGGCGGGGCAGTTCGCGGTCGAGTCCGTCGAGCGCGGCCAGCACCGCGGGCCACTGCTGGAAGGCCAGCCCGCCGTAGCGGTGCCGCCAGGTGCGCGCCTCGGCGGCGAGGTCGGCCGGGCCCGCCAGCGCGGCGCCGGAGACGCCGCCGAGGGACTTGTAGAAGGAGACGTACACACTGTCGGCGAGGCCCGCGATCTCGTCCAGGGGGCGGCCGAAATGCGGCGGGCACTCCCACAGGCGGGCGCCGTCGAAGTGGACGACGGCGTCGCGCTCGCGCGCCGCGGCCACGGTGGCGGTGAGCTCGTCCCAGGTGGGGAGGACGAAGCCGGCCTCGCGGAGCGGCAGCTCGAGCATGAGCGTGCCGAAGGGCTCGTCCATGCCGCGCACCTCGTCCGCGTCCGGGAGCCGGCGGGCCGTGGTGGGGTGGACGGTCCGCAGCCCGCCCAGCGCGGACAGCGCGCCGCGCTCGTGCACCTCGGGGTGGGCCAGCGGGTGCAGCGCCACGACCGGGTTGCCGGTGCGGCCCGCCCAGCAGCGCAGGGCGACCTGCTGGGCCATCGTCCCGGTGGGGAACCAGACGGCCTCCTCCATGCCCAGCAGCCCGGCCACCCGGCGCTCCAGCACGGAGACGATCCCGTCGCCGTACATGTCCACGGGGCCGTCCAGCTCCTCCCGCTCGGCCAGCGCGGCCAGGCGTTCGCGGATCGTGGCGGGTTTCCCGTGGGAGAGCACGCGGTCGCAGGAGCGTATGGCGGCGATGCGCCGCGCCTTCTCGTCGTCAGCAGAAGTCATGGACCGATCCTGCCGCCTCGAAAGGCGGCGGGAAACATTCGCGTAGCATTGACGAGAACGTCCGGTACCCCCGTGAGGACTGGAACGGAAGGCCAGCGCAGCGTGAACGCATCGCACACCCCGGGGCCCCTGCCCCCCGACGTGGAGGCCCGCCCCGCGCGGCTCACGGTCGGCGTCGTCGGCGCGGGGCGGGTCGGTCCCGCGCTCGCGGCCGCGCTGAGGCTGGCCGGGCATCACCCGGTCGCGGCGTCGGGTGTGTCCGACGCCTCACGGCGCCGCGCGGCCGCCCTGCTGCCCGACGTCCCGCTCGTGGAGCCGGCCGAGGTGCTGGCGCGCTCCGAGCTCGTCCTGCTGACCGTGCCGGACGACGCGCTGCCGGGCCTGGTGGCCGGCCTCGCCGAGACCGGGGCCGTGCGGCCGGGCCAACTGCTGGTGCACACCTCGGGCCGGTACGGCGCCGGCGTGCTGGAGCCGGCGCTGCGCGTGGGCGCCCTGCCGCTGGCCCTGCACCCCGCGATGACCTTCACCGGCACCTCCGTCGACGTGCAGCGGCTGGCCGGCTGCTCCTTCGGCGTCACGGCCCCCGCGGAGCTGCGCATGGCGGCGGAGGCCCTCGTGATCGAGATGGGCGGCGAGCCCGAGTGGATCGAGGAGTCGGCGCGCCCGCTGTACCACGCGGGCCTGGCGATCGGCGCGAACCACCTGGTGACCCTGGTCGCCCAGTCCATGGAGCTGCTGCGGGCCTCCGGCGTCGCCGAGCCCGGCCGCATGCTGGGCCCCCTGCTCGGCGCGGCCCTGGACAACGCCCTGCGCTCCGGTGACGCGGCCCTGACCGGTCCGGTCGCCCGCGGCGACGCGGGCACGGTCGCGGCGCACCTGGCGGAGCTGCGCCGGCACGCCCCGGAGATGGTGCCCCCGTACGTCGCGATGGCCCGCGCCACGGCGGACCGCGCGCTGGCGGGCGGAATGCTGAAGGCGGAGTTCGCGGAGGCGCTGCTGGGCGTTCTGGCGGACGGCGGCGAGGGGGGAGCACGATGACGAGGCTGGTGCACACCGCTCGGGAGCTGCGGGAGGCCGTCGAGGGCCGGCCCGGCGAGGTCGGCGTCGTCATGACGATGGGCGCGCTGCACGAGGGTCACGCCACGCTGGTGCGGACGGCCCGTGGGCGGGTGGGGGATTGCACGGTCGTCGCCACCGTGTTCGTCAATCCCCTGCAGTTCGGCCCGAACGAGGACTTCGACCGCTACCCGCGCACCCTCGAGGCCGACGTCGAGATCGCCGGGCGGGCCGGCGCCGACATCGTCTTCGCGCCCTCCGTCGAGGAGGTCTACCCCGGCGGGCAGCCGCTGGTGCGGATCAGCGCCGGGCCGATGGGAGAAGGCTACGAAGGCGCCTCCCGCCCCGGCCACTTCGACGGCATGCTGACCGTCGTCGCCAAGCTGCTCCACCTGACCCGGCCGGACGTCGCCTTCTACGGCCAGAAGGACGCCCAGCAACTGGCCCTCATCCGCCGCATGGTGACGGACCTGGACTTCCCGGTCGAGATCGTCGGCGTGCCCACCGTCCGCGAGCCGGACGGCTTGGCCATGTCCAGCCGCAACCGCTACCTCTCCGCCGGCGACCGGGAGACCGCCCTCGCGCTCTCCCGCGCCCTGTTCGCCGGGCGCGACGCGCTGGACGGCGGGCCGGACGCCGTGCGGACGGCGGCGCGGACCGTGCTGGAGAAGGAGGACGGCCTGGCGGTGGACTACCTCGCCCTGATCGACCCGGGCGACTTCACCGAGGCGGCCCCCGGCCACACCGGGCCGGCGGTACTCGCCGTCGCCGCCAGGGTCGGCACGACCCGGCTGATCGACAACATCCCCCTGGAGTTCGGAGCCCGCCGATGAGCGGCACAGGTACTGGCATACGGCTGCACGCCCCCGCGCCCGGCTGGGAGCACGAGGCGGACGTGGTGGTCGTCGGGTCCGGCGTCGCCGGGTTGACGGTCGCGTTGCGCTGCGCCGCGCAGGGCGCCAGGGTCACCGTCGTCACCAAGGCCCGGCTGGACGACGGCTCCACGCGCTGGGCGCAGGGCGGCATCGCCGCCGCCCTCGGCGAGGGCGACACCCCGGAGCAGCACCTGGACGACACCCTTGTGGCGGGTGCCGGACTCTGCGACGAGGAGGCCGTGCGCACCCTGGTCACCGAGGGCCCCGACGCCGTCCGCCGGCTGATCGCTACGGGCGCGCAGTTCGACACCAGCGAGGCGACGGGCGAGATCCTGCTGACCCGGGAGGGCGGCCACCACCGCCGCCGCATCGCCCACGCGGGTGGCGACGCGACGGGCGCGGAGATCTCCCGGGCGCTGATCGAGGCCGTGCGCGCGGCGCGGATCGAGTTCATCGAGAACGCGCTCGTGCTGGATCTGCTGACCGACGCCGAGGGCCGGGCCGCGGGCGTCACCCTGCACGTCATGGGCGAGGGCCAGCGCGACGGCGTCGGCGCCGTGCGGGCCGGGGCCGTGGTGCTGGCCACCGGCGGCATGGGGCAGGTCTTCTCGGCCACGACCAACCCGGCGGTGTCCACGGGCGACGGGGTGGCGCTGGCGCTGCGTGCCGGGGCGGAGGTCTCGGACCTGGAGTTCGTGCAGTTCCACCCGACGGTGCTCTTCCTCGGCCCGGACGCGGAGGGCCAGCAGCCGCTGGTCTCCGAGGCCGTGCGCGGGGAGGGCGCGTACCTCGTGGACGCCGACGGGGTGCGCTTCATGCAGGGGCAGCACGAGCTGGCCGAACTGGCGCCGCGCGACATCGTTGCCAAGGGCATCATGCGCCGCATGCAGGAGACCGGCGCCGAGCACATGTACCTGGACGGCAGGCACTTCGGCGCGCAGATGTGGGAGCACCGCTTCCCCACGATCCTGGCCGCGTGCCGCGCCAACGGCATCGACCCGGTCACGCAGCCCGTCCCGGTGGCCCCCGCCGCGCACTACGCATCCGGCGGGGTGCGCACCGACCTGCACGGCCGCACCACGGTGCCGGGCCTGTACGCGTGCGGCGAGGTCGCCTGCACGGGCGTGCACGGCGCCAACCGGCTGGCGTCCAACTCCCTCCTGGAGGGGCTCGTCTTCGCCGAGCGCATCGCCGCGGACATCGCCGAGCACCCCGCCGCCCCCGGCCCCGCCGTGTTCCCGGAGCCGGGCCGCTCCCCGCTGCTGCCCTCCGAGGCGCGCTTCGCGATCCAGCGGACCATGACGCGCGGCGCGGGGGTGCTGCGGAGCGAGCGGAGCCTCGAGGGCGCGGCGGAGGCACTGAGCCGGATGTACGCCGACGCCGAGGAGCTGCTCGAGCGCGACGGCAAGACGGCCGAGCCCTGCGTGGAGACCTGGGAGGCGACCAACCTGTGCCTGGTCGCCCGGGTGCTGGTCGAGGCGGCCCGCCGCCGTGAGGAGACCCGCGGCTGCCACTGGCGCGAGGACCGGCCCGAACGCGACGACGCGCACTGGCGCCGGCACATCGTCGTCCACCTGCCCTCCGGTGGTGCGGGGCTGCCCGCCGCACCCACTAGTCTCACCATCCGCACCACCCCCACAGCGGACTTCCCCACCACCCGTCCTCGAACGGAGCCCCAGCGATGAGCACGCCCGACCTCCCCCTCCTGCAGATCGGCGGCGCCGGCGGCGGTGGCTGCGGCGACGGCTGCGGCTGCGGTTCCGGCGCGGAGTACGCGCACGACCCGAACGAGTGCGGTCTCGACCCCGACCTGGCGCGGCTCCTCGTCGACGCCGGGCTGGACCCGGTCCTGGTCGAGGACGTCGCGCACCTGGCCATCGAGGAGGACCTGGACGGCGGGGTGGACGTCACCACGGTGGCCACCATCCCCGAGGACGCCACGGCCACCGGCGACTTCACCGCGCGGGAGGCCGGCGTGGTCGCCGGGCTGCGGGTCGCCGAGGCGGTCCTGTCCATCGTCTGCACCGACGAGTTCGAGGTCGAACGGCACGTCGAGGACGGCGACCGGGTCGAGGCCGGGCAGGTGCTGCTCACGGTGCGCACCCGTACGAGGGACCTGCTGACCGCGGAGCGCAGCGCGCTCAACCTGCTGTGCCGGCTGTCCGGGATCGCCACCGCCACGCGCCGCTGGGCCGACGCGCTGGAGGGCACCAAGGCGAAGGTCCGCGACACCCGCAAGACGACTCCGGGCCTGCGGGCGCTGGAGAAGTACGCGGTCCGCTGCGGCGGCGGCGTCAACCACCGCATGTCGCTGTCGGACGCCGCTCTGGTGAAGGACAACCACGTGGTCGCCGCGGGCGGCGTGGCGGCCGCCTTCAAGGCCGTCCGCGACGAGTTCCCCGATCTGGCGATCGAGGTCGAGGTCGACACCCTGCAGCAGGTCGGCGAGGTCCTGGAGGCGGGCGCCGACCTGATCCTGCTGGACAACTTCACCCCCGCCGAGACGGAGAAGGCGGTAGCCCTCGTCGCGGGCCGCGCCCTGCTGGAGTCCTCCGGCCGGCTCACCCTGGACAACGCCGGCGCCTACGCGGCGACCGGCGTGGACTTCCTGGCCGTGGGCGCCCTGACGCACTCCTCGCCGATCCTCGACATCGGACTGGACCTGCGGTCCGAGGGGCCGGAGCGGGACTGATGCTGCTCACCATCGACGTCGGCAACACCCACACCGTTCTCGGGCTGTTCGACGGGGAGGAGATCGTCGAGCACTGGCGGGTCTCGACCGACCCGCGCCGCACCGCGGACGAGATGGCCGTCCTCATGCAGGGCCTGATGGGCATGCATCCGCTGCTCGGCGTGGAACTGGGCGACAACATCCACGGCATCGCCATCTGCTCGACCGTCCCCTCCGTGCTGCACGAGCTGCGCGAGGTGACGCGCCGTTACTACGGCGACGTGCCCGCGGTGCTGGTGGAGCCCGGCGTGAAGACCGGTGTCCCGGTGCTGACCGACAACCCCAAGGAGGTCGGCTCCGACCGGATCATCAACTCCTTGGCCGCCGTGCACCTGTACGGCGGGCCGTGCATCGTGGTCGACTTCGGCACGGCCACCACCTTCGACGCGGTCACGGCGCGCGGCGAGTACGCGGGAGGCGCCATCGCCCCCGGCATCGAGATCTCGGTGGACGCCCTGGGCGCCCGCGGGGCCCAGCTGCGCAAGGTGGAGCTGACCCGCCCGCGCAGCGTCATCGGCAAGAACACCATCGAGGCCATGCAGTCCGGCATCCTGTACGGCTTCGCCGGCCAGGTCGACGGTGTGGCCGAGCGGATGGCACGGGAGCTCGCCGACGACCCGGACGACGTCACGGTCATCGCCACCGGCGGCCTGGCGCCGCTGGTGCTGGGGGAGTCGGCCGTGATCGACGCCCACGAGCCCTGGCTGACCCTGATAGGCCTCCGGCTGGTCTACGAGCGGAACGTCTCGACGTCCTGACACCCCGGCGCCCCTCACGGCGCGACGCCCGGGCGACGCCGGGACCGGCAGACGGGCGGGGCGTGTGCGGCACGCCCGGGCATATCTGGTTACGCGTATTTTGTCCGCTTAGTACGTAAAGTCGGACCATGCCCACGCCACACGGGTCCCGAGGCGGAATGGCGTTCAGCGCGGATGAACTGCGCGTGCTCCGGCGCGCCCTCTCAGCGGCCCTCCAGTCCAGCACCATGATCCCCACCCCCGACGAGGTCAGGGACTATCTGCGCCTCGCCGAGGACGTCGACGAGGCGGCCCGCGAGGGCGGGCGGCTGCGGACCTTCCAGCTCGCGGAACTCGGCCGCTACCGGGAGGCGCTGCCGGGCAGTGCCGCCGGCTACCTCGAGCGGCTGACGGCGGCGCTCGACATGGGGTACGTGCCCCTGCCCGACGACCTCGCCGCGCTGCGCCGACTGCACGACGCTCCGTGCACGGACGCCGAGGCGCACCGCAGGCGCGCCGTGCTGCGCCGCTGCGAGCACCTGGCGGAACTGGACGTGCGCGCCCGCCTGGAGGCCCGCATCCCCGCTCCCGCGCAGCCGTGCGGCACGCTTCCCTCCGGCAGGGCGCGGCTGCGCGCGCTGCCCGGGGGGCGATCCGCGTCCGACGACCCCAAGCCCGGTCCGAAGCCTGAGCCGAAGGCACCGCCGCCGGCCGACCCGGCGGCCCCCGAGCCGGGCGAGCCGAAGCGCAAGGTGCCCACCCCGGCCGAGATCTTCCCGCCGCGCCGCCGCACCCCGCCGCCGCACGAGGAGCGCGCCACGGGCTGAGGCCGTCCACCGCACCACCCGAAGACGCCGCGGGTCCTTCCCGCGGCGTCTCAGTTGCGTCCCTGGCGTCTCCCGTGCGTCCCGCGCCGCGCCGCCCGTCGCGGCGGCCCTCGCGGCGACGCGTCCCGGGCGGCCCCGGACAGCGGCCCGTCCCGGGGGCCGGAAGGGTGGCGTGAGCGCCCCCGGCGGGGCGGGACGGCCGGCCCGGGGCGCGGCGCAGGGGGCACTGCCGCGGGCCGGTGCCCATGCGGGCGACCCTTCGGGTGGTCCGCCGCAGGGGGCGGCGGAGGGCGTGGCTACTCTGGTGCCATGGACTACGTCTCCGCGCTCGTGCCCCCCACCGTGATGGCCATCGCGTTCACCTTCCTCATCCGGACGCTGATCAGGAGCCAGGGCGGGGCCAACAAGGCCAAGGAGGACGCGGCGGTCGACGCCGCGCTGTCCGGCGGGCAGCCCCCGGCCCGGCGTCCGGGCGGCGCCGAGCGCCCGGCCTGACGCCGCCGTCTTCGGCATTTCGGACATTGCACCCGTCGGGGACCCGTATTCGGGCTAGTATTCGGCTGTGCCCCGCCCATTGGGAGACCTCGAAGACGCCGTGATGACCCGGGTGTGGCGCTGGAACCGCCCGGTGACGGTGCGAGAGGTGCTGGAGGATCTCCGCCGGGAGCGCTCGATCGCGTACACGACGGTCATGACCGTGATGGACAACCTCCATCAGAAGGGCTGGCTCCGCCGGGAAGCCGAAGGCCGCGCCTATCGCTATGAGGCGGTATCCACTCGCGCCGCTTACTCGGCGGCACTCATGCATGAGGCGTGGGCCGCCAGCGACAACCCCGCGGCGGCGCTTGTCGCCTTCTTCGGCAAGATGTCGGCGGAACAGCGAGAAGCGCTCCGCGACGCAATGCGTGTGGTGCAATCCGCTGATCCGGGTGACCCCGGGGAGACGGGCGGATCGGCCGGGCGATAGCGTCCCCACATGCCCGCCGCATCAAATGAGGTCACCATCCGCCGGGCCCGGACGTCCGACGTGCCCGCTGTCCGGCGACTGCTCGACGCCTATGTCCGCCAGGGCATCCTGCTCGACAAGCCGACGGTCACGCTTTACGAGGACATCCAGGAGTTCTGGGTCGCGGAACACGACCGCGACGCCGAGGTGGTGGGCTGCGGCGCACTGCACGTGATGTGGGAGGACCTCGCCGAGGTGCGCACTCTCGCGGTCGATCCGGAGCGGCACGGCATGGGCGTCGGGCATCTCGTCCTGGAGAAGCTGCTGCAGACCGCACGCCGGCTGGGAGTGCGGCGAATTTTCTGCCTCACCTTCGAAGTGGACTTCTTCGCGAAGCACGGCTTCGTCGAGATCGGCGAGACGCCGGTCGACGGGGATGTCTACGGTGAGCTGCTGCGGTCAAAGGACGAGGGCGTTGCCGAGTTCCTCGACCTCGAACGAGTGAAACCCAACACCTTGGGCAACAGCCGGATGCTGTTGCATCTGTGAGCCTGCCCACGGTGTCCGCCCGGCACAACAGTATGTCCGAAACGTTCCGCTGAAGACCGGGGCGTTGCCCACCGGCCCGGCAGGAGTTCGGGCAAGGGGTTTGAGTTTTCCGGGAAAAAGCGCTTTGATTTTACCGGTAATCCGTATTCGATGAAAGGGAAGCCGGTGGCACAGAAGGTTCAGGTCCTTCTTGTTGACGACCTCGACGGCGGCGAGGCGGATGAGACCGTAACGTTCGCACTCGATGGAGTGACGTACGAGATCGACCTCACCACCGACAACGCCGACAAGCTGCGCGGTCTCCTCGCCCCGTACGTGGACAACGGCCGCCGCACCGGTGGCCGCGCGGGCCGGGGCCGCGCCGCCAAGGCGGCATCCCGCGGGGGTGCCGCGAGCCAGGACACCGCGAAGATCCGCGCGTGGGCCAAGGAAGAGGGCTACGAGGTCAACGACCGCGGCCGCGTGCCCGCGCAGATCCGTGAGGCGTACGAGAAGGCGCACAGCTGATCGGTCCGGGCGACGCGCAGCCGGACCCGATGGCAGGCGGTCGCGAGCGCGGAGACCAGGGCCGCAAGGCCCACGGTCCCCTCGAAGCGTCCGTCCGCCGTAGGGCCGGGCTGCGTGCCGAGCGTCATCGAGGGCAGGTGCAGCGGCGCGCCGGCGCGGCCCCCGCCGTCCACGGGCGGCCGGAGCCACGCCGGGGAGCCGCAGGCGGCCTCAGGACCGCGCAGCGGGACGAGGTCGAGCGGGACGCCGCTCCATTCCAGCCATTCCAGCAGGCCGGGCACCTCATCGGCGCTGCCCGGGGCGACGAAGAACCGCATCCGGTGCCCCGCCAGGGCGACCGGTCCCGTGCGGGGCGCCGGGAAGCGGCAGAGCACCTCGTGCCCCGCCGCCGCGGGGACGTCGAGGGCGTCCGCGTGTTCCAGGGCCGGATCAGGGGCCACGGCCGCCGGGTCCCATGAGGGCTGCATGACCTGCGCAACGCGGTCGCTGCGTCCCGGGTTACGAGCCGGGTCACCGGGAGTGCCCGACGGGCGGCCTCCCGTCACTTTCCGTGAATCCGCCGGACGCAAGTCTGTTCGCCCGTAGCAGACATCGGGCGCGGTCCTGGCATGGACTGTCCGTGCGGGCGGGTAAGAAATACCCAGTGGGAACGGACGACGGCCATGTCGGACAGGCGGCGCGTTCGCCCTCGGCGTACTGGATAAAAGGCTATCCGCCTGGCCTGCGGGAACATCGTCTCGCACCATCGGGTTGAGGCTGTTGTCGACGGCGCGGGGGGTTAACGACCTCGCAAGGTGTCGACGGTTGAAGTGAGCTGCCCCGCTGTGCGGGACTAGCATGCGGAAGGACAGGGAGGGGACACGCCCCTAACTGCCCGACCGCTCTGAGGAGCGATTAACGATGTTCGAGAGGTTCACCGACCGCGCGCGGCGGGTTGTCGTCCTGGCTCAGGAAGAAGCCCGGATGCTCAACCACAACTACATCGGCACCGAGCACATCCTCCTGGGCCTTATCCACGAGGGTGAGGGTGTCGCCGCTAAGGCCCTGGAGAGCCTCGGGATTTCGCTCGAGGCGGTCCGCCAGCAGGTCGAGGAGATCATCGGACAGGGGCAGCAGGCCCCGTCCGGCCACATCCCCTTCACCCCCCGGGCCAAGAAGGTCCTGGAGCTGTCGCTCCGCGAGGCCCTCCAGCTCGGCCACAACTACATCGGCACCGAGCACATCCTGCTCGGCCTGATCCGCGAGGGCGAGGGCGTCGCGGCCCAGGTCCTCGTGAAGCTGGGCGCCGATCTCAACCGGGTGCGGCAGCAGGTCATCCAGCTGCTCTCCGGCTACCAGGGCAAGGAGGCCGCCACCGCCGGCGGTCCGGCCGAGGGCACCCCCTCGACCTCGCTCGTCCTGGACCAGTTCGGCCGCAACCTCACGCAGGCCGCTCGTGAGACCAAGCTCGACCCCGTCATCGGGCGCGAGAAGGAGATCGAGCGCGTGATGCAGGTGCTGTCGCGCCGCACCAAGAACAACCCCGTCCTCATCGGCGAGCCCGGCGTCGGCAAGACCGCCGTCGTCGAGGGCCTGGCCCAGGCGATCGTCAAGGGCGAGGTCCCGGAGACGCTGAAGGACAAGCAGCTCTACACCCTGGACCTCGGCGCCCTGGTGGCCGGCTCCCGCTACCGCGGTGACTTCGAGGAGCGCCTGAAGAAGGTGCTCAAGGAGATCCGCACCCGCGGCGACATCATCCTGTTCATCGACGAGCTCCACACCCTGGTGGGTGCGGGCGCGGCCGAGGGCGCGATCGACGCCGCCTCGATCCTCAAGCCGATGCTCGCCCGCGGCGAGCTGCAGACCATCGGCGCCACCACGCTCGACGAGTACCGCAAGCACCTGGAGAAGGACGCGGCCCTGGAGCGCCGCTTCCAGCCGATCCAGGTAGCGGAGCCGTCGCTGCCGCACACCATCGAGATCCTCAAGGGCCTGCGGGACCGCTACGAGGCCCACCACCGGGTGTCCATCACGGACGCCGCCCTGGTGGCCGCGGCGACCCTCGCCGACCGCTACATCTCGGACCGCTTCCTGCCGGACAAGGCGATCGACCTGATCGACGAGGCCGGCTCCCGGATGCGCATCCGCCGGATGACCGCTCCGCCGGACCTGCGCGAGTTCGACGAGAAGATCGCCGACGTGCGCCGGGAGAAGGAGTCCGCGATCGACTCGCAGGACTTCGAGAAGGCCGCCTCCCTCCGCGACAAGGAGAAGCAGCTGCTCTCCGCGAAGACCAAGCGGGAGAAGGAGTGGAAGGCCGGCGACATGGACGTCGTCGCCGAGGTCGACGAGGAGCTGATCGCCGAGGTCCTGGCCACGGCCACGGGCATCCCGGTCTTCAAGCTCACCGAGGAGGAGTCCTCGCGTCTGCTGCGCATGGAGGACGAGCTACACAAGCGCGTCATCGGCCAGAAGGACGCGATCAAGGCCCTCTCGCAGGCCATCCGCCGTACGCGCGCCGGCCTGAAGGACCCCAAGCGCCCCGGTGGCTCGTTCATCTTCGCCGGCCCGTCCGGTGTCGGTAAGACCGAGCTCTCCAAGACGCTCGCCGAGTTCCTCTTCGGCGACGAGGACGCGCTGATCCAGCTCGACATGTCCGAGTTCAGCGAGAAGCACACCGTCTCGCGGCTCTTCGGCTCCCCGCCCGGATACGTCGGCTACGAGGAGGGCGGCCAGCTCACCGAGAAGGTGCGCCGCAAGCCGTTCTCCGTCGTCCTCTTCGACGAGGTCGAGAAGGCCCACCCGGACATCTTCAACAGCCTGCTGCAGATCCTGGAGGACGGTCGCCTGACCGACTCCCAGGGCCGGGTCGTGGACTTCAAGAACACGGTCATCATCATGACGACCAACCTCGGCACCCGGGACATCTCCAAGGGCTTCAACCTCGGCTTCGCCGCCGCGGGTGACGTCAAGACCGGGTACGAGCGGATGAAGGCCAAGGTCGGCGAGGAGCTCAAGCAGCACTTCCGTCCCGAGTTCCTGAACCGTGTCGACGACATCGTGGTCTTCCACCAGCTCAGCGAGGAAGACATCATCCAGATCGTCGACCTCATGGTCGCCCGGGTGGACGAGCGCCTCCGGGACAAGGACATGGGCATCGAGCTCAGCCCCGAGGCCAAGAAGCTGCTTGCCAAGAAGGGCTACGACCCGATCCTGGGCGCCCGGCCACTGCGCCGGACGATCCAGCGCGAGATCGAGGACGTGCTCTCCGAGAAGATCCTCTTCGGGGAGCTGCGCACCGGTCACATCGTGGTCGTGGGCACTGAGGGCGAAGGTGAGGAGACCAAGTTCACCTTCCGCGGCGAGGAGAAGGTGGCCGTCGCCGACGCGCCTCCGGTGGAGGCGGCCGGCGGGCCGAACCTCAGCAAGGACGCGTGACCGCAGGTCGTCGCCGCAGCGTGGTCCGACCCCGTCCGCACGATGTGCGGGCGGGGTCGTCGCGTTCTCTCGCGTTCTCCCGTGTGCCGGACGGCCGTGCGGTGCACCCGCGGCGGCTGCCCGGCTTGCAGGCTCCGGGGTGTGCCGCACGAGCGCCGGGGCGGCGCTGCGAGCTCCGGGCAGCCCGCCGGGCTGTGGGGCCGTCCGCCGGGCGCAGGGCTGCGCGGAAGCGCCCCTGAGGACGTTCCCCGGGCCCCGGCTGCCCGGGGACATGAGGGCGCCCTGACGCCCCACCGCGCCGCCGGCGTCCACGACCCCGGTCAGCCTCGACCTTCCCGTGCGTGAGAGGGGCGGCGAGCGGTGAGGGCGAGCGCACGACGCGCGTCACCGGCCCGCCGTGCGGCAGGATGGCGCGGAATTCCTTGTCCCTATGCGCGAATCCGCGATTTTCCTTTTCCGAGTGCGCGCGCCCCGTATTGCCCTTCGTGTGTGACCCCCGTCACGGGTCGCAAGTCCCGAAGGGCAATTCCCTTTGGTCCCGTGCCGGGTGACGTGACCCACGTGACGGAGGCCACGTACGAAGCACCTTAGGAGACCAACCCCCGTGGCCCAAGCGGGCACGGAAGGGTTCGGGCGGCATCCTCTACGAAGCGCGATAGGGGGCCGGACGGTTTGTCCGGGGCCGGAATGCCGGGTTAACAAGGGATCGCGGCGAACACGCCGCGACATCTTGTCCGGCTATTTCCGCGAGGTAATTCCCGAATGCGCCTGCCCACGTTCCCGGCCTCCGTCCTCCGCGGCCGTCGCGCCGTCGTCACCGTCGGTGTATGCGCCTCGCTGGCTCTCGGTGCGGCCGGGACGGCAGCGGCCCAGACCCAGGACGCGGGCCTGCTGGGCCTCAACGCGGCCGGGAAGCTGGCGGACGTCACCAGGGCGCAGGCCGCCGTGCAGCAGCGCGCCGCGCAGGCCGCGCAGGCCGACCGCCACACGCGCGCGACGCCGCCGCGGCAGCGCGGCCGCGGCTGGTCGGTGCCGGTCACGAAGTACCGGCTGTCCGCCGGTTACATGCGCGCCGGCGCCCACTGGGCCCACCGGCACTCCGGCCAGGACTTCGCCGTGCCGACCGGCACCCGCGTCCACGCCGTGAGCGCCGGCACCGTCGTCACGGCCGGCTGGGGCGGCGCCTACGGCTACAACATCGTGATCCGGCACTCCAACGGGATGTACTCGCAGTACGGCCACCTGTCGCGCATCCAGGTGCGCGTCGGCCGGCATGTGGCGGAGGGCCAGCAGATCGCGCTGTCCGGCGACACCGGCAACAGCACCGGCCCCCACCTGCACTTCGAGATCCGCAAGACCCCGTACTACGGCTCGTCGGTGAACCCGCTGCCCTATCTGCGGGCTCGCGGCGTGTCGGTCTGATCCTCGTACGTCCGGGCGATCAGCTCCTGTGCGACCTCGAGGAGGGCGGCACGCTTGTCCTCGTCGTCGCCCTCGAGGGTCTGCATCGCGAACATCCCGGCGTGCATCGCGAAGACCGCCGTGATCGAGCGCACCTGGTCGGTCAGCGGCGCGTCCGGCTCCCTGAGCAGGGAGTGGACGGCGAGCAGTTTGGTCTTGAAGGTCTCGCCGATGCTGAGGTCGCGGACGGTGGCCTGGTTCTCCTGCATGAAGCGGAAGAGCGGGCCGGCGCCCCACAGCGCGTCCGCGTAGCGGCGCAGCACCTCACGCTTGGTCTCCAGGGTGCGCGGCTGCTCCGCGGCCCAGGCGATCAGCTCGTCGACCGGTGAGGCGAGGTCCTCGACGATGCTGTTGAGGATGTCCTCCTTGGTCTTGAAGTGGTAGTACAGCGCCGCCTTCGTCACGTCCAGATGCTCGGCGATCTCGCGCAGGGAGGTCTTCTCGTACCCCCGCTCGGCGAAGAGCTCCAGCGCGACGTCCTGGATCCGGCGTCGCGTATCACCTCTGCGTGCGTGTGGCGTTGCCATGGGCGAACTTTAACTTACTTGACGCCCGGCTAGTAAGCCGCATACTGTCAGGGTGCCCCAGGCAACTAGCCGGGCGGCAGGTAAGCAAAGACAAGCAGAGAAACAGGTAGGGGAGCTTGTGATGGCGGAGACCGCCGAGACCCCGCAGCGCAGTGTGCGCGTGGTGTTGTTCGGGCTCATGATCGCGATGCTGCTCGCGATGCTGGACAACATGATCATCGGCACCGCGATGCCCACCATCGTGGGCGAGCTGGGCGGCCTGGAGCACCTGTCGTGGGTGGTCACCGCGTACACGCTCGCCACCGCCGCCTCCACCCCGGTCTGGGGCAAGCTCGGCGACCTGTACGGCCGCAAGGGCATCTTCATGGCGTCGATCGTGATCTTCCTGATCGGGTCGGCGCTGTCCGGCATGGCGCAGGACATGATCCAGCTGATCGCCTTCCGCGCCGTGCAGGGCCTGGGCGCCGGCGGTCTGATCGTCGGCGTCATGGCGATCATCGGTGACCTGATCCCGCCCCGCGAGCGCGGCAAGTACCAGGGCATGATGGCCGGCGTCATGGCGGTCGCCATGATCGGCGGCCCGCTCGTCGGCGGCTCCATCACCGACAACTGGGGCTGGCGGTGGAGCTTCTACATCAACATCCCGCTCGGTGTGATCGCCCTCTTCATGATCTCGGCGGTCCTGCACCTGCCGAAGAAGAACATCAAGACGAGCATCGACTACCTCGGCACGGTGCTGCTCACCGTCGGCATCACCTCGCTCGTCCTGCTCACCACCTGGGGCGGCAACCAGTACGCGTGGGGCTCGCCCCAGATCCTGGGCCTGCTGGTGCTGGGCGTCGCCGCCCTGGCCGCCTTCCTCTACGCGGAGACCCGCGTCGCGGAGCCGGTCATCCCGCTGCACATCTTCCACAGCCGCAACTTCTCGCTGATCTCGGTGATCGGCTTCCTGGTCGGCTTCGTGATGTTCGGCGCCATGACCTTCCTGCCGCTCTACCAGCAGACCGTCCAGGGCGCCTCCGCGACCAACTCCGGTCTGCTCCTGCTGCCGCTGCTGCTGGCGATGATGGTCGTCTCGCTCATAGCCGGCCGGGTCACCACCCAGACGGGCAAGTACAAGATCTTCCCGATCGTGGGCGGCGGCCTGATGACCGTCGGCCTCTACCTGCTGTCGACGATGGACACCGGCACCACCCGCTTCGTCTCGGGCGTGTGGATGGCCGTGCTCGGCGCGGGCATGGGCTTCCTGATGCAGATCACGATGCTCATCGCGCAGAACAGCGTCGAGATGAAGGACATGGGCGTGGGCTCCTCGTCCTCCACCCTCTTCCGGACGATCGGCGGCTCCTTCGGCGTCGCCCTCTTCGGCGCGATCTTCACCCACCAGGTGCAGAACACCATGACGGAGCGCCTCGGCGAGGCCGCCGCGGGCGCCACCTCCGGCACCGCCCAGCTGGACCCGGCCGGCCTGGCCAAGCTCGCGCCGCCGGTGAGGGACGCCTACCTCCACGCCGTCGCGGACGGCTCGCACCACGTCTTCCTGTGGGGCGCCGTCGTCAGCGTCCTCGGCTTCCTGCTCGCCTTCTTCGTCAAGGAGATCCCGCTGCGCTCGGCGCCCACCGCGCCCAGCACCGAGGAGGCCGTCGCCGCGGTCGAGGTGGTCTGAGCCGGCGGCCCACCCGCCATCCGCCGCAGGTGCCCGCACCGGAGTCGTTCTTGACTGCTGGTGCGGGCATCGCGCGTGCGCGGGGTCCGGCACTCCGCGGTGCACGGCCGGGCTCCGGGCCGGCCGGCGCCCCCGCCCGCGCCTGCCGCGGCTACGCGCGGGGCAGCAGCAGCCGGGCGGCCGCGCCGCCGCCCTGGTCCTTCGGCAGATTGCGGAAGACGAGGCGGGCGCCGAGGACCCGGGTCTGACCGGTAGCGATCGTCAGGCCCAGGCCGTGGCCGCTGCCGGCCCGGTCGCTGCTGCCCGTGCGGAAGCGGCTCGGGCCGTCGCGCAGCAGCTCCTCGGGGAAGCCCGGGCCGTGGTCGCGGACCTCCACGCACGGGCCGTCGACGGTGACCTCCACGGGCGGCCTGCCGTGCCGGACGGCGTTCGCCAGCAGGTTGCCCAGAACGCGCTCCAGCCGGCGCGGATCGGTGCGGACGACGGCGTCGCCGCGGACGGCCACGGTCGCCCCGGGCGCCGCCGCCGCGACCCTGCGCCGCACGAAGGCTCCCAGCGCCACCTCCTGCAGATCGGCCTGCTCGGCGGCGCCGTCGAGCCGGGCGACCTCCAGCACGTCCTCCACGAGTGTGCGCAGCGCCTGAGCACGGTCCCTGACCAGCTCCGAGGGGCGCCCCGGCGGCAGCAGCTCGGCAGCGGTGACCAGCCCCGTCACCGGGGTGCGCAGCTCGTGGGCGATGTCCGCGGTGACCCGGCGCTCCGCCTCCAGCCGGCCGGCCAGGGCGTCCGCCATGGCGTCCACCGCCCGCGCCAGCTCGTCCGTCTCGTCGCGGAGCCGGCCTCCGATCGCGTCGCGCACCCGTACGTCCGTTTCCCCGTCGGCCACCCGGCCCGCCGCCTCGGCCGCCTTGCGCAGCCGCCGGGACAACTGCCCGCCGATGAGCACACCGAGCGCCGTACCGCCCACGACGACCGCCGACGAGCCGATGACCAGTGCCTGGTCCAGGTCCTCCAGGACCGAGAAGCGGTCGGTGAAGGCGGTCCGGATCGACAGGATCCTGCCGTCCGGCAGCGGGGTCTGCGCCCACACCACGGGCGTGCCGCCGTCATCGGAGACGTACGTGGCCCGCTTGCCCTCCCGGGCGGGCTGCCGCAACGGCGCGGGCAGCGCCGGGTCGTCCAGCCGGGCGCCCATGGTGAGCCGGCCGGTCGACTCGTAGATCCGCTGGGCGAACTGCACCCGCTCGTCCTGCACGTCGCGGGAGTCGTCGATCATGCTGGCCCGGGCCGCGTTGTGCACGACCAGGCTCAGCACCAATGCGATCAGCGCCGACACCGCGGCGATCGCCGCGCACACCTTCCAGCGCAGCCCGACCTGCGGCAGCGTACGGCCCCTCCCCGCGGCCGTACCCCCGGGACGCGCGGCCACGGCCTCAGGCCCTGAGCTTGTAGCCGAAGCCGCGCACCGTCTCGATGCGCTCCTGCCCGATCTTCGCGCGCAGCCGCTGCACATGGACGTCCACCACCCGGGTGTCGCCGCCCCACTCGTAGTCCCAGACCCTCTCCAGCAGCCGGTCCCGGGACAGCACCGTCCCCGGCGCCGCCGAGAACTCCAGCAGCAGCCGCATCTCCGTGGGCGTCAGCGCGATCCGCTCACCGGCGCGCCGCACCTCCATCCCCTCCGGGTCCACCTTCAGATCCCCGAAGGTCAGCACCCCCGTCCCCGCCGGGGGCTCGTCGGCCGCGGCCACCCGGAAGCGCCGCAGCACCGCCCGCATGCGGGCGGTCAGCACCGCCCCGTCGAAGGGTTTGGTGACGTAGTCGTCGGCGCCCGCCTCCAGGCCCAGGACGACGTCGATCGCGTCCGCCCGCGCCGAGAGCATGATCACCGGCACCGTCGACTCGTCCCGGATGCGCCGGCACAGGCTCACCCCGTCCAGGCCCGGCACCATCACGTCCAGCAGCGCCAGGTCCGGTCGCCGCGCCCGGAACGCCTCCAGCCCGGCCAGGCCGTCCGGCACCGCCGTCACATCGAAGCCGTCCCGCTCCAGCGCCAGGGTGGTCGCCTCGCGGATCACGTCGTCGTCCTCGACGAACAGGACGTGCGTCTCAGCCATGCGGGCCGCTCCTGGCGCTCTTGCCGCTCTGGTAGTCGTGGTGGGAGGACGCGACCTTCTCGAAGCGGAAGCCGTTCCAGCGGTAGGTGGTCACGTCCTCGCCCGAGGGGTTGGAAACCGGGTCCTGCGGCCCGTACACCTGGTGGGTGACCTGCAGGGCGCCGTCGCTGATCTCGGCGAAGACGGGCGGCTGCTCGTCGGCGAAGACGTTGACGTACCCGCCGTCCACCCGCCGGTAGACGTAGCTGCCGATGCCCACATTGTCGGCGCAGGTCGAGATGTTGACCACCAGGTCCGTGCCGTCCCGGCCGGTCAGCCGCCCCACGCGGCGGTCCACCGGGTACGCGTCCACCGAGGCCCGCGGGGCGGCCTCCGCGGCGGACGCGGCCGCCGGGGACTGCCCGGGGCAGGCCGTCAGGCTGTCGCGGATGTCCCGGGCCACCTTCGGGTCGTGCTGCACCAGGTGCACCACGTCCGCGGCCGTCCGGGGCGCCGCCGTCCGCGTCACGTCCGCCGACCGCCCGGGGTCCGGCGGACGGCTCGGGGCCTGCACGGAGGCCGACAGCGACGGCCGGGCCGAGGAGGCGAGCGCGGCGGCGCCCTCCTCGCGGACCCCGCCCGGGTCGCGGCAGCCGGCCACGGCGACGACCGTCCCGCACACCGCGACAGCTGCGGCGGCTGCGCCCACCGGGACTACGCTGCGGCGCACACGCCCTCCGTCCCGCCCGTGGCGGGCTCCACGGGCCTTCCGTATCCGATGCTCTGCCGCTCCAGCTCGGCGCGCAGCCGCACCAGCGCCCGGTGCAGTGTGCTCTTCACGGTACCCACCGACATGCCCAGCGCGTGCGCCGTCTCCTCCGTGCTGAGCTGCCGGTAGTGGCGCAGCAGCACCACCTGGCGCTGCTTGGGGGCCAGCCTGCCGAGCGCGTCCACCAGCATCGCCCGGTCGGCCCGCTGCTCGGCACCGTCGTCGACCAGGCGCTCCGGCAGCTCGGGGGTGGGCACCTCCTCCAGCCGGCGGGCGCGCCACCACTCCGTCCGGGTGTTGATCATCACGCGGCGCATGTAGGCGTCGGCCAGCTTCTTGTCGGCGATGTCCCCCCAGCGCGGGTAGGTGCGGGCCAGGGCGGTCTGGACGAGGTCCTGGGCGTCGATCGGGTCCGGGACCAGCCGCCGCGCACTGCGCAGCAGGGCCTCCTGCCGGTTCCGCACGTACTCCTCGAAGTCCATGACCTGGGCTGTCCCCTGGGCGTTCGCCGCCATGGCGTCCCTCCGTCCGGCGCGCTCGATTACGACCCGGCTGACGCTACGGAGGGGATGTCCGGCTTTGACGACCGCTGCCGCACAGCGAAGCCACAGCCATCCATCGGTTGTGTAACGGGCGGGGACCGCCCGCCCGAGGGGCCGGCTTCGGGCGGCTCGCCTCCGATGCGGGCGCCCTGGACGCGGTCACCGCCGCCCCGCCCTGCGCACCGGGGTCGTCCCCACCCGCGGCGGCGATCCGCGGGCGCGCGCGAGCGCCGTGGAGCGTCCTCCTGGTCACCCGCTGGACGCGGCCGGACCGGCTGATGATTGTCGGAGCGGGGCGTCGCGGTACCGCAGGCGGAACCGCGAGGGCCCGGCTCCCCGCAAGCCCGGTGGCCGGGCCTCTTCCCGGCGCACGCGCGGCGGCCGCTGCGGCGCCGCCGCGATCAGCCGGGCAGCCGGTACAGACCGCCCTCGAGCGGTTCCACCAGGCCGTCGGCGACCAGGCCGTCCAGGGCCCGGGCGCGCTGGACGGGCTCGTGCCACACGGCGTCCAGCGCGGACTGCGGCACCGGCTTCGTGGCCTCGCGCAGCACGGCCAGCAGTCTGCCCCGGACCTGGCGGTCGGTGCCCGCGTACGTCTGGCCGCGGCGGGGCGGGCCGTCATGCGCGGGGGAGCCGGCCAGTCGCCAGGCGCACTGCCCGGCGATCGGGCAGCGCGCGCACTCGGGGCCGCGGGCCGTGCAGATCAGGGCGCCCAGTTCCATCGTGGCCGCGGCCCAGCGGGCGGCGGTGGCCTCGTCGGCGGGGAGCATCCGGTGGGCGATCCGGCGCTCAGCGGCGGTGGTGGCGTTGGGCGGGTACTCCACACCGGTCACGGCGCGCGCGAGGACCCGGCGCACATTGGTGTCCAGCACCGCGTGCCGCTGCCCGTACGCGAAGGAGGCGACCGCGGCGGCCGTGTACTCGCCGACCCCCGGGAGGGCCAGCAACTCGGCGTGGTCCGTGGGGACCCGGCCGCCGTGCTGATGGGCGATCGCGGTCGCCGCGGCGTGCAGCCGCAGCGCCCGGCGCGGATAGCCCAGCCGGCCCCAGGCGCGCACCGCCTCGCCGGGGGGATCCGCCGCGAGGTCGCCCGGCGTCGGCCAGCGCTCCAGCCACTGCCCGTACACCGGCAGGACCCGGCTGACCGGGGTCTGCTGCAGCATGAACTCGCTGACCATGACGCCCCACGCGCCCGCCTCGGGGCGGCGCCACGGCAGGTCCCGGGCGTTGTCCTCGAACCAGTCGATCACGGGCGTGTGCAGCGTGTGGTGGTCGCGCTCGTCGTCCATAGCGCCTCCGATCCTACGTCCCGCGGCCGTCACGGCGGGCAGCGCGGCCGGGTGGGGGAACTCCCCGGAACGCGGGGGAGATCTGCTGATCAATCACACAAGTCGCCAGTGTGCCGCGCGTGCCTTGGTCCGATTCAAGGGAAACCGCATAAGGTTTGCGCGTGGGCTCTGTGCGCAATCCCGTGGGACCTCTCCCGTCCTCCATCTACTGGCGGCGACGGGCGGTTGTGCTGCTCCTGCTCGCGCTGCTCACCGTCCTGGCCGTATGGGCCGTCAACTTCCGCGACGGTGGAGGGAACAGCGCCCACGGGCCGGGCGGCCGTTCACCCGTGCCGTCCATCACCCCCGGTCCGTCCGCCAGCGGACCGCTCATCAGCACCCGCCCGGGTGGTTCCGTCGGCGGTGGCGGCGACGACGGCGATGAGGCCGCGGACGGCGGCTCCGGCGACTCCGGTTCCCCGGAGGGAAGTTCGAAGGGCGCCGACTCCGGTGCCGCCGGCGGCGACTCCGAAGGCGCCACCGAAGGCGCCACAGAAGGAGGCGCGCAGGCCGGTGCCGCGGGGGCGGGCTCCTCGGGCGCCGCGGGCACGGGCGGTTCCGTGGGCGGCGACGGCGGTGCGCCGTTGCCCGCCGGCTCCTCGCTGCCGGACTGCGGGCCGGGCGTCTCGCTGAGCGTGCGCAGCACCGCCAACGCCTACGAGCCGGGCGAGCGGCCCCGGTTCACGCTGACCGCGACGAACCCCTCCACCACCGCCTGCAAGCTCGACGTCGGCCCGGACTCGGCGGTCTTCACCATCACCGACGTCGACGACCGCCATGTGTGGGCGAGCGACGACTGCCCCAAGAGCCGGGCCCCGTACCTGCTGCAGGTTCCGGCGGGCGGCTCGACCTCGTACGACGTCGAGTGGGACCGCCGGACGAGCTCTCCGAAGTGCGCCGCTCCCAAGGGCCGCAGCGCCCCCTACGGCACCTACCTGCTCGAGGTGAAGCTGCCGGGCCGCTCGGCGAAGCAGACGTCCTTCGTGCTGAAGAACGTCTGAGGGATCGTCCGGGAGGCTCCGGCACCTGCGCCCGGGGCGTGTGGCGCGGGGCGTCCGGCCGGGCGTCCCGCGCGGGCGGAGCTCAGACGTAGCGCTCCAGGATCGAGGACTCGGCGAGGCGCGAGAGGCCCTCGCGGACGGACCGCGCCCGGGCCTCGCCGACACCGTCGACCGTCTGCAGGTCGTCCACGCTCGCGGCGAGCAGCTTCTGGAGTCCGCCGAAGTGCTCGACCAGCCGCTCCACGATCGTGTTCGGCAGCCGGGGCACCTTCGCCAGCAGCCGGTACCCGCGCGGCGACACCGCGGAGTCCAGCGCCTCCGGGGAGCCCGCATACCCCAGCGCCCGCGCCACGGTCGGCAGTTCGAGCAGCTCGCCCTGGGGCAGCGCGTCCAGCTCGGTGAGCGCCTCGGTGACCGTACGGCTGCGCTTGGCCGTCGGCTCCGGCACATAGTCGCGGACGACCAGCTCGCGCTCGGGCTCGACGCCCGCGATCAGTTCGTCCAGCTGCAGCGAGAGCAGTCGGCCGTCCGTGCCCAGCTCGACCACGTACTCCGCGATCTCGGTGGCGATCCGGCGCACCATCTCCAGGCGCTGCGCGACCGCCGTGACGTCCCGGACGGTGACCAGGTCCTCGATCTCCAGGGCGGAGAGCGTGCCCGCGACCTCGTCCAGGCGCAGCTTGTAGCGTTCCAGGGTGGCCAGCGCCTGGTTGGCGCGGGAGAGGATGGCCGCCGAGTCCTCCAGGACGCGGCGCTGCCCGCCCACGTACAGGGCGATCAGTCGCATCGACTGGCTGACGGAGACCACCGGGAAGCCGGTCTGGATGGAGACCCGCTGCGCGGTGCGGTGGCGGGTGCCGGTCTCCTCGGTGGGGATCGCCGCGTCCGGCACCAGCTGGACCCCGGCACGCACGATCTTGGTGATGTCCCGGTCGAGGATGAGGGCGCCGTCGAGCTTGCACAGCTCGCGCAGCCTGGTGGCGCTGAACTCGACGTCCAGCACGAAACCGCCGGTGCACAGCGATTCGACGGTCTTGTCCATGCCCAGCACGATGAGGCCGCCGGTGTTGCCGCGCAGAACCCGCTCGAGGCCGTCCCGAAGGCCGGTGCCGGGGGCCACGGCGCTCAGGGAGGCGCGCATCAGGCCGTCACCGGCGGAGCCCTCGCGACTCCACGCCTTGCCGGGAGCTGCCGCCCGGTCGTTGGCTGCCACTGCTCTCCTCCGGTCGTACGGATGCCCGGATGGGCGAGACCAGGGCAAAGTTTACCGTCGCAAGGGTCAGGGACGTGGGGCCCTCTTGGGCAGGACGCGCAGGGCGTCCCCTATGTCCGTCACCTCCGTCACCTTCATCCCGGCCGGGATCTTCCCCGGGTCCGGCGGCACGAGGGCATGGGTGAAGCCCAGCCGGGCCGCCTCGGCGAGCCTGCGCTGCACGCCGGTGACCCTTCTGACCTCGCCCGCCAGGCCCACCTCGCCCACCGCGACCAGGTTCTTCGGCAGCGGCGTGTCGATCGCCGCGCTGGCCAGGGCGAGCGCCACCGCGAGATCGGCGGCCGGCTCCCCGAGCTTCACGCCGCCGACGGTCGCCGTGTAGATGTCCTGCTTGCCGATCGACTTGATCCGGCCGCGCTGCTCCAGCACCGCCAGCATCATCGACACCCGCGAGTTCTCCAGGCCGGAGGTCGTGCGGCGCGGCGAGGGGATCTGCGTGTCGACGGTCAGCGCCTGGACCTCGGCGACCAGCGGCCGCTTGCCCTCCAGGGTCACGGTCAGGCAGGTGCCGGGGACCGGCTCGTCGCGCCGGGTCAGGAAGAGACCGGACGGGTCGGCCAGGCCCGTGATGCCCTCGTCGTGCAGCTCGAAGCAGCCGACCTCGTCGGTGGCGCCGTAGCGGTTCTTGATGCCCCGGATCAGACGGAGGCGGGCGTGCCGGTCGCCCTCGAAGGACAGCACCACGTCCACCAGGTGCTCCAGGAGGCGCGGGCCGGCGATCGCGCCGTCCTTGGTGACGTGGCCGACCAGCAGCGTCGACATGCCGCGCTCCTTCGAGGCGCGGATCAGGGCGCCGGCGACCTCGCGCACCTGGGCCATGCCGCCGGGGGCGCCGTCGATCTCCGGGGAGGCGACCGTCTGCACCGAGTCCAGGATGAGCAGCGACGGCTTGACGTCGTCGAGGTGGCCGAGCACGGCCGACAGGTCCGTCTCGGCGGCCAGGAAGAGGTGGTCGGAGAGCGCCCCGATGCGGTCGGCGCGCAGCCGGACCTGAGAGGCGGACTCCTCGCCCGTGACGTACAGCGTCCGGGCCTGCGCGCTCGACGCCTTCGCCGCAACGTCCAGCAGGAGGGTCGACTTGCCCACCCCGGGCTCGCCGGCGAGCAGCACCACGGCCCCGGGCACCAGCCCGCCGCCCAGCACCCGGTCCAGCTCCGGGACGCCGGTGCCGCGTGCGGTGGCCTGCCGCCCGTCCACCTGGCCGATCGGCTTCGCGGGCGTGGTCACCCGGCCCGGCGCGGTCGTCCGCACCGCTGCCGCGCCCCCGTACTCCTCGACCGTCCCCCACGCCTGGCACTCGCCGCAGCGGCCGAGCCACTTGGCCGTCGTCCAGCCGCACTCCGTGCAGCGGTACGACGGACGGTCCTTGGAAGCGGGGCGGGTACGGGCAGCCATGTGCCGCACGCTATCGGGTGCCACCGACAACGCGGTGCGCTCGCCCCCTCGTCGACCTCACTCCGCAGAGTGAGCGCGGTGTGCTCTTTCGGGCGGGATCACCACCCGTTTGGGTTAAAGCCCGCCGTGATGGCAGAGGGCGTACGGGTCGTGGTCCTACCGTCACTGAGTGATGAGCAGCAGGTCTGACACGCCCTCCCAGACAACCGGCGCGCACCGCCGACACCGCGCGCCGGTGCAGCGTGGCCGCACCGCGCCGGGTGCCACCAGGTCCCCGGCGCGGCGGCCGCGCCTGCAGGGGACCCTGCCCGCGCAGCCCCCCGCCCACTACGAGCCGTATCTGGACGGGCTGTTCACCTACTGCCTCTCCGTGCTGTGCGAGCACGACTCCGCCGCCGCCGCCCTCGGCGACGTGCTGGCCGTGGCCGAGCGCCAGCGCGCCCGGCTGCGCGACCCGGAGCTGCGCAGACCCTGGCTGTACGCGCTGGCCCGCTGGGCGTGTCTGCGCACCCTGGCCGAGGGGGGCCCGGTGTCGGCGCCGGCCTCGGCGGACGTGGCCGCCCGCAGGCGCGGCGAACTGGCGGCGCTGGCCTGGCCCGAGGCGGCGGGGACCACGCCCGAGCAGCGGGAGGCACTGGAGCTCGCCGTACGGCACCAGCTGGCGCCGCACGAGGTGGCCCTGGTCGTGGGGCGGGAGCCGGACGTGACACGGGCGCTGCTGGCGCAGGCCGCCTGCGAGGTGGAGCGCACCCGGGCGGCGCTCGCCGTCGTCGAGCTCGGCAACTGCGCGGCCGTCGCCCGTCTCGCCGGTGACGCCCGGGTGCTGCTCGGTTCGGCGCTCCGCCGTGAGCTGGTCACCCACGTCGACATGTGCCCGCACTGCCGGGTCACCGCCGAGCGCGCCGTGGCCACAGGTCCCTGGCCGGGCTTGGCCACCACCGCCGCCACGGCCGTGCTGTCGACGGTCGAGGCGCCCCGCTCGGCCGCGTACGCCGCCCTGCTGCACGCCATGCGGGGCGGCATCGGACGCACCCGCCAGGGCACCCCGCGCTTCGACCGGCGCGGCTTCCCCATGGACCTGAAGGAGCGAATGGCGCGGCGGGCCCGGATGCGGCACCGCGCGGTGACCTCCACGGTGGTGGCGGCCGTCGTCGCGGCGCCGGTGCTGGCGCTGTGGGCGGCGTACCACGGTGCGCCGCTGGCCCCCGAGCACAAGGGGGAAGGCTCCCTCAGCGCCGGAGAGGGCATCGACGGCGAGCAGTACGAGAAGGCCGGTGTCGCGGGCGCCGCCGAGCGCGGGCGCTCCCATCGCGGAGGCCAGGGCCGTCTGTCGGTCTCCGTCGCCTCCGCCGCCCCCTCGGCGTCCACCGCCGGCCCCGCGTCCGCCTCGGCCGGCGCCCCTGGCTCGGCCTCGCCGTCCGGCGCCACCGCCGAGGGCGAGGACGGCGGCGACCGCTCGGCGCCCCGACGCGGCCGGCTGCTCGTGGAGGCCCGCTCGCGCGGTCAGCACACCGTCGTCATCCTCCGGGCCGAGGGCGACGCGCCGGTCCGCTGGAGGGCGGCCACCTCCGAGCCGTGGCTGCGGCTCAGCCGCTACCACGGCAGGCTGCGCCCGGGAGAGAGCATGACGCTGATCGTCTCCGTGGACCGCTCACGCGAGCCGGTCGGGGCCTGGACGGCGCGGATCTGGTTCGACCCGTCGGGCGCGGTCGTCACGATCGAGGGGAGGGGGAAGCCGCAGCCGCCGCCCCCGGAGCCCTCGCCGACGCCCTCGGCCTCGGCCCCCGATCCCTCACCGAGCGACCCGCCGAGCCAGAGCCTCCCGTCCTCCCCGCCGCCGCCCGCCGAGGGGGACGGGAGCGAGGAAGAGGGTCAGCGATAAGAGGCCGCGCGGACAGGCGGGCCGGCGTCGGGGGTCGACGGCTCTCGCCTGGCGGCGTTGTCGTCGGTCGCCGCAGCTCCGCTGCGTCTCCCTTCTCCGCCTTGCCCGGCTCGGCCCTCGACCCGCTCCTTTCTCCACCCCGCCTATCAGGCGGCACGCGACGTGCCGCCTCAGGAGCCGCGACCTCTCAGGGAGAGGGCCGGCAACAGGGTGCGGGTGTCTCGCGGGCCGGCGGCGTCGCGGAGCCGTCAGAGGCCCTCGTCCACCCCCCGGGGCGCCTCCGGGGCCGGATCAGCGGGGTCGGCGGGATGCGGGGCGATCGGCAGCAGCGAGGCGAGCCGCTGCTCGCACAGCTCGACCAACCGGTCGTAGGCCTGCGCTCCCATCAACTCCGTGAGCTCCGCCCGGTACGAGACATAGACCGGTTCGCCCGCGCCGTGCGCGGACCGCGCGCCGGTGCACCACCAGTGCAGGTCGTGGCCGCCCGGGCCCCAGCCGCGCCGGTCGTACTCGCCGATAGAGATCATCAGCACCCGTGTGTCGTCGGGGCGGTCCACCCAGTCGTAGGTACGCCGGATCGGCAGCTGCCAGCACACGTCCGGCTTGGTCTCCAGCGGCTCGCGGCCCTCCTTCAGCGCCAGCGTGTGCAGCGCGCAGCCGGCGCCGGCCGGGAAACCGGGGCGGTTGAGGAAGACGCAGGCCCCCTGGTGCCGCCGGGTCTGCCGGTCGCCGTCCTCGTTGACCTCCGTCCAGCCCTCCGCCTCGCCGACCGCTTGGAACTGCCACAGCTCCGGGGTGAGCCGCTCCACGTGCCCGGCGACGCGTTTCTCGTCGTCGTCGTCCGAGAAGTGCGCGCCGAGGGTGCAGCAGCCGTCGCTGGCCCGGCCCGCCTCGATGCCCTCGCAGCCGCGGCCGAAGACGCAGTTCCACCGTGAGGTGAGCCACGTCAGGTCGCACCGGAAGACCTGCTCCTCGTCCGCCGGATCGGCGAACTCCACCCACGCGCGCGGGAAGTCGAGCCCGACCTCGTCGGACACGTCCGGGTGATGCCGCCGCTTCGTCGCCTTTTTCGCCTTCGCCACGATGTCAGGGTAAGCACGTGAGGCTTCTCGAGTGGTCACCCGCGCACGTCCCGATACCCCGCATGTCTTCGCACCGGCCCCGGCGCAGTAGCGTTCCGGGCATGAGACTCGGGGTCCTCGACGTGGGTTCGAATACCGTCCACCTGCTGGTCATGGACGCGCATCCCGGCGCGCGTCCCCTCCCGGCGTACTCCCACAAGGCGGAGCTGCGGCTCGCGGAGCTGCTGGACGAGGACGGCGCGATCCGCGAGGACGGCGTGCGGCGGCTGATCGCCCAGGTCGCCGAGGCCCTGGTCGTCGCCGAGGACAAGGGTGTCGAGGACGTCCTGCCGTTCGCCACCAGCGCGGTGCGCGAGGCTGCCAACGGCGAGCAGGTGCTCGCCCGGGTCGCCGCCGAGACGGGGGTCAATCTGACCGTGCTGTCCGGGGAGGACGAGGCACGGCTCACCTTCCTCGCCGCGCGCCGCTGGTTCGGCTGGTCCTACGGCCGGTTGTTCATGCTGGACATCGGCGGCGGTTCCCTCGAGATCGCGTACGGCATGGACGAGGACCCGGACGCCGCCGTCTCCCTGCCGCTCGGCGCCGGCCGGCTCACCAGCGGCTGGCTCCCCGGCGACCCGCCCGCCGCCGAGGACGTGCGCGTCCTGCGCAAGCACGTGCGGGCCGAGGTCGCCCGTACCGTCGCGGAGTTCAGTCGCCTCGGCGCGCCCGACCACGTGGTGGGCACTTCCAAGACCTTCAAGCAACTGGCCCGGATCGCGGGCGCGGCACGCTCCGCCGACGGCCCGTACGCGCGGCGCACACTCAGCCGCACGTCGTTGGAGGAGTGGGTGCCGCGGCTGGCCGCCATGACCGAGAGCGCCCGGCGGGAGCTCCCCGGCGTGTCGGAGGGCCGGGCCCGCCAGCTGCTGGCCGGGGCGCTGGTCGCGGACGCGGCGATGGACCTGTTCGGGGTCGCCGAACTGGAGGTCTGTCCCTGGGCGCTGCGCGAGGGCGTCATCCTGCGCCGTCTGGATCTGATGGCGGGCGCCCGCGGCTGAGGAGGGGCCCCTGCCTGTGGCGAGGGCCCGCTTGTCCGTGGCGCCGCGCGCCGCCGCCGCCGTCCGCCGCCGTCAAACCCGCGTGTCGATCGCGTCACGTCGCCCGGGTACGGTGTGCCGTTCGGCCGACCCGCCGCCGTACGCTGTTCCCCGTGGCAGCCCCTGACCCTGTGGACCCGAACGGACACACCGTGCGCGTACCGGACGCGAAGGTCGCGCTGTCCACGGCCTCCGTCTACCCGGAGTCCACGGCGACGGCCTTCGAGATCGCGTCCCGGCTGGGCTACGACGGCGTCGAGGTGATGGTGTGGACCGACCCGGTCAGCCAGGACATCGAGGCACTGCGTCGACTGTCCGACTACCACGCCATCCCGATCCTGGCGGTGCACGCCCCCTGCCTGCTGATCACCCAGCGGGTCTGGTCGACCGACCCGTGGGTGAAGCTGCAGCGGGCCCGCGCGGCGGCGGAGAAGCTGGGCGCCTCGACCGTGGTCGTCCACCCGCCCTTCCGCTGGCAGCGCAGCTACGCGCGGGAGTTCGTCGCCGGCATCTGGCGGATGGCGGACGAGACCGACGTCCGGTTCGCCGTCGAGAACATGTACCCGTGGCGCTACCGCGACCGGGAGATGCTCGCGTACGCCCCCGACTGGGACCCGACCAAGGACGACTACCGGCACTTCACCATCGACCTGTCGCACACCGCGACGGCCAGGACCGAGACGCTGGAGATGCTCGACCGCATGGGCGACCGGCTCGGCCACGTCCACCTGGCCGACGGCAGCGGCTCCGGCAAGGACGAGCACCTGGTGCCCGGCCGCGGCAAGCAGCCCTGCGCGCAGGTGCTGGAGGGCCTGGCCGCGCGCGGCTTCGACGGGCACGTGGTGATCGAGGTCAACACCCGGCGCGCGATGTCGGCCGCCGAGCGTGAGGCGGACCTCGCCGAAGCGCTGGCCTTCACCCGGCTGCACCTGGCGGCGGCCGCCCGGGCGCGCTGATGGCCCCGGAAGCCGAAGGCACGGACAGGCGAGGCCGCGGCCGCCCCGCCGGGAGACGCTCGGGCACCGTCGAGACCCGCGACCGCATCCTCGCCGCGGCCCGCCAGGAGTTCGCCGCCCGCGGCTACGACGCGACCTCCGTCCGCTCCATCGCCAAAGCCGCGGGCGTGGACCCGGCGCTGGTCCACCACTACTTCGGGGCCAAGGAGCAGGTTTTCGCCGCCGCCACCGAGGTGAGCTTCGAGCCCGCGTTCAGCGTTCCGGACGTCCTCGCGGGCGGCCTCGAGGGCGTGGGGGAGCGGCTGGCCCGTTCCTTCGTCTCCGTCTGGGAGAACCCCGCCACGCGGGCCCCCATGCTGGCGATCGTCCGTTCCGCGGTGACCAACGACACGGCCGCGGGCGTGCTGCGCGGCATCATCCTGCGGCGTCTGCTGGAGCGCGTCGCCTCGGAGCTGAGGGTCCCCGACCCTCGGCTGCGCGCGGAACTCGCGGGCGCCCAGATGCTCGGCATGGCGATGATGCGCTACGTCATCAAGATCGAGCCGTTGGCGTCGGCGGACATCGAGGAGGTCGTCGCGCTCGTCGCGCCGACGCTCCAGCGCTATCTGACCGACCCGGGACCGGTCGTGGGACCCGCCACCGGCTGAGCCGGGCGCCACGGCGGCGCACCGGTCGGCGGCATCCACAGCGTGGACTCGCCGTCCGGAATACGGACACACCGCCGCTCGGCGGGGCCGAAGGCGTAGGCTCGAAGGCTCCAAGGATGGAAACGTAGGGAGTGGTCCCCGTGCCCGAGCTGAGGTCCCGCACCGTCACCCACGGCCGCAACATGGCAGGCGCCCGCGCCCTCATGCGGGCCTCGGGCGTAGCGAGCGAGGACATCGGCAAGCCGATCATCGCGGTGGCCAACAGCTTCACGGAGTTCGTGCCCGGCCACACCCACCTGCAGCCCGTCGGCCGTATCGTCAGCGAAGCGATCAAGGCCGCGGGCGCCGTGCCGCGCGAGTTCAACACGATCGCCGTCGACGACGGCATCGCCATGGGCCACGGCGGCATGCTCTACTCGCTGCCCTCCCGCGACCTGATCGCCGACTCCGTCGAGTACATGGTCGAGGCGCACTGCGCCGACGCGCTGATCTGCATCTCCAACTGCGACAAGATCACTCCGGGCATGCTGATGGCGGCCCTGCGCCTCAACATCCCCACCGTCTTCGTCTCCGGCGGACCCATGGAGGCCGGCCGGGCCACCCTCGTCGACGGCACGGTCCGCACCCTCGACCTGATCGACGCGATCGCCGACGCCGTCAACGACAAGGTCCACGACGAGGACATCCTGCGCATCGAGGAGAACGCCTGCCCCACCTGCGGCTCGTGCTCGGGCATGTTCACCGCCAACTCGATGAACTGCCTCACCGAGGCGATCGGCCTGTCCCTGCCCGGCAACGGCTCGGTCCTGGCCACGCACACCGCCCGCAAGGGCCTCTACGAGGACGCCGCCCGCACGGTGGTCGACCTCACCCGCCGCTACTACGAGCAGGACGACGAGTCCGTCCTGCCGCGCTCCATCGCCACCTTCGCGGCCTTCGAGAACGCCATGGCCCTCGACATCGCCATGGGCGGCTCCACCAACACGATCCTCCACCTGCTCGCCGCGGCCCAGGAGGCCGGCGTCCCCTTCGGCCTGACCGACATCGACGCCGTCTCGCGCCGGGTGCCGTGCCTGGCCAAGGTCGCGCCCAACGTCGCGAAGAACCGCACGTACTACATGGAGGACGTGCACCGCGCCGGCGGCATCCCCGCCCTGCTGGGCGAGCTCCACCGCGGCGGTCTGCTCAACGAGGACGTCCACGCCGTCCACTCCCCGTCCCTCGCCGACTGGCTCAAGACCTGGGACGTCCGCGGCGGCTCCCCCTCCGCCGAGGCGGAGGAGCTCTGGCACGCCGCCCCCGGCTGCGTCCGTTCCGCCGAGGCCTTCTCCCAGTCCGAGCGCTGGGAGGCCCTCGACCTGGACGCCGCGGAGGGCTGCATCCGCTCCGTGGAGCACGCCTATTCCAAGGACGGCGGCCTCGCCGTGCTCCACGGCAACCTCGCCGTGGACGGGTGCGTGGTGAAGACCGCCGGCGTCGACGAGTCCATCTGGACCTTCGAGGGCCCGGCCGTGGTCTGCGAGTCCCAGGAGGAGGCCGTCGACAAGATCCTCCGCAAGGAGGTCAAGGAGGGCGACGTCGTCGTCATCCGCTACGAGGGCCCCAAGGGCGGCCCCGGCATGCAGGAGATGCTCTACCCCACCTCATTCCTCAAGGGCCGAGGCCTCGGCAAGGCCTGCGCCCTCGTCACCGACGGCCGCTTCTCCGGCGGCACCTCGGGCCTGTCCATCGGCCACGCCTCCCCCGAGGCGGCCTCCGGCGGCACGATCGCGCTGGTGGAGGACGGGGACCGCATCCGCATCGACATCCCCGGCCGCAGCATCGAACTCCTCGTCCCCGAGGAGGAACTTGCCGCCCGCCGCACCGCCCTCGACGGCGTCTACGCCCCCCGGGCCCGCGACCGCAAGGTCTCCCTGGCGCTCAGGGCCTACGCGGCCATGGCCACCAGCGCCGACAAGGGCGCCGTCCGCGACGTCTCGAAGCTCGAGCGCTGAGCCAGGGCCCTCGCCGGCTCGAGGTGCGCACCGGACCCGGCGCCAGCTATCAGATCGTCAGGACCTGCCGCACGACGCCAAGGTGCGGATCTTCTGCCTGACGCCGGGTGAGACGGTCAGCGGCCACTACGGCACGTCGAGCGTCCGGGACCGCGCCGGTCCCGGCCAGCACCTCTCCGACGCCTATGTGCACACGGGCAGCGACGGCTACGTCGCCGGGCGCTGCGGATGATCGATACCTGACCGAGCCGCCCGGTGGGTCGCGCCCGCGTCCCACGGGAAGAACAGAACGCATGACCACACAGCCGGCTCACCGCGTGCTCGCCCGCTCCTTCAACGCCGTCGCCGCGCAGTACGCCGCGGCCCGCCCCGGTTATCCCGGAGAGCTGTTCCACGCCGTCGAGGAGATCAGCGGCCGGTCCTTCGCCGGGGCCACGGTCCTGGACGTGGGGGCCGGGACGGGGATCGCCACGGCGCTGATACGGGCCCGCGGGGCGCATGTGACGGCCGTGGAGCCCGGGGAGGGGATGGTCCGGCAGCTTCGGGCGGGGCATCCGGACGTGCCGCTCGTGCGCGGGGACGGGGACGCGCTGCCGTTCGCGTCCGAGGTGGCGGACTTTGTGACGTACGCCCAGGCATGGCACTGGACGGACCCGGCCAGGTCCTCCCCCGAGGCGGCGCGGGTGCTGCGCCCGGGCGGTGCGCTGGCGCTGTGGTGGAACGTGCCGGACACCGGCGTCCCCTGGGTCGGGGAGCAGGAGGAGCGGCTGTCCCGTGCGGTCCCCCGCTACCACGACAACGGCCTGACGGGGCCGGCGGAGGACATCCTCCGCTCGCTCGGCACCCGCTTCGGCATGCGCACCGAGTCGCGGGTGCTCCCCTGGACGCGCACCGTCGCGCTGGACACGCACCTGGCGATGCTCGGCAGCCGGTCCTACTTCGCCGTGCTCGACCCGGATGCCGCGCGCCGCATCCTCGAGAAGGAGCGGCGCGCGCTGCTGGCGCTCTTCCCGGACGGGCAGGTGGTCGAGCCCTACAAGGTCGACCTCACGGTGGCGGTCAAGGCCCGCCGCGCGAAGGACCGGCGGACGAAGGACCACCGGACAAGGGCCTGACACGCGCGGGGGACGGGGCGGGCGGGACAGGCCGGCTGGGCAGGTCGGCGGGACCGGTCGGCCCGGATGAAGTACCCGGGCCCCGAACGCGGCCGAGGAGCAAGGCCACAGGCGGCACACGGGCGGCCTCACCGCGGCCACCACCCCGCCTACCCGGGGCGCCGCCTTCCCGCCACCGAACCGACGACGCCGACCACGCCCGCGACGAGGGCTCCTCGCCACAGGCCGTCCCAGACGCTGCCGAAGAGCCCCTCCGAGGTCAGGACCTGGCGCATCACGACATCGGCGACGAGCAGCATGCCCGCCGGCACCAGCGCGACGCGCCACGGGTGGGCGGCAGCCCAGCGCCGCAGGCGGCGGTCGGCCCGGGGGCCGCGGCCGGTCACCGCGCCGGCGCCGCCGACGAGGAAGAAGAGCATCAGCGCGACGGACACGGCCGCCGCGACGACGCCGAGCCCGAAGTCACCGCCCAGCGCGGAGGCGGCGAGGGAGACCCCACCGCCGATCGCGCCGACGGCTGCCGCCGGACGCCAGGGCCCCAGGGTGGCCGAGGCCACCGCGAGCTGCCGCTTCTCGGCTCCGGTCACGTCCTTGGATGCATCGGTAGAACGCCTCATTGGGCCACGGTCACTCTCCGGCGCCTGTCCGGCCATAGGGGATGACCCTGAGACGGCCCGGAACCGCGAGCCAGGGGCGACGCCCTGTGCCGCCCGGTCCCGGGCCGCCGCCTCACACCCGTGCGCCCTGCACCCGGACCGGTGTCACCCCCTCCTCGTTGTGCCGCTCGGCCCAGCCGAGCAGGGCCATGCCGCAGGCGTGGTCGAGGTGCCGCAACCGGCGCAGGTCCAGCTCCATCGGTCGATCGCGGGGCAGCGCCTCCAACTGCTCCAGCAGCTTGGGCAGTCGCAGGAACGTCGCGTTGCCCAGGACGCGGACGACGACGGGACCCTCGCCCCTGTCGTCGATCTCCACATGGGTCTGCGATGTCTCCCAGGCCGCCTTGACCACAGCCGTCAGCAGACCGATGAGCACCCCCTCGAACATGTTGGTGGCCACGATGCCCGTAGCGGTGACGACCAGGACGACGACCTCGCCCCGGTGCTCGCGCCACAGCGGCACGATCTCCTTCACCGGTACGAGCTTCCAGCCCGCGTGCACCAGCACACCGGCCAGCGCGGCCACCGGGATGACCCCGAGCGCGCCGGGCAGCAGCGCCGCGAACAACAGCAGCCACACGCCGTGCAGCACGCGCGCCGCCTTCGTGCGGGCGCCCGCCTGCACGTTGGCGGAGCTGCGTACGATCACCGCCGTCATCGGCAGGGCCCCGAGCGCTCCGCAGACGGTGTTGCCGGCGCCCTGCGCGATGAGTTCCTTGTCGTAGTCCGTCCGCGGCCCGTCGTGCAGCCGGTCCACGGCGGCGGCGCTGAACAGGCTCTCGGCGGAGGCGATCAGCGTGAAGGCCAGCGCGGTGCCGATCATGGACAGGCTCGCCAGCCCCGCGAACTGCTCGGCGCCCGGCGGCTGGACGACGTCGAGCAGTCCGGCCACCTCGACGCGCTCGACGGGCAGGGCGAACAGCACGGCCGCGCCTGTCGCCAGCGCGACCGCCGCGAGCGGCCCCGGCAGCAGCCGTGCGGCACGGGGGATGCGGGGCCACAGGACGAGGACCGCGATCGTGCCGCCGCCGACGGCCAGCGCGGTGAGCGCCGTGGGCGAGGCGAGGGTGCCGGCGACCAGTCCGGGCAGTCCGGCGATCTTCGCCGGACCTCCGGCCGGCGCCGCCGTGTCGGTGAGCGCGTAGACCTGTCCGGCGATCAGCACGAGTCCGATGCCGGCCAGCATGCCCTGGACGACGGCGACGGAGATGGCCCGGAACCAGCGGCCCAGCCGGAGCACGCCCATGGCGAGCTGGAGCGCGCCGGCGCAGAGCACGAGCACGCCCAGCGAGGTCAGGCCGTATTCCTGGACCGCCTCGTAGACCAGGACGGTCAGTCCGGCGGCGGGGCCGGACACCTGGAGGCTGCTGCCGGGGAGGAACCCGGCCACCAGGCCCCCGGCGACACCCGTGACCAGACCGAGTTCGGCCGGCACTCCGGAGGCGACGGCGACGCCCACGCACAGCGGCAGGGCGACGAGGAAGACGACGAGCGAGGCGGTGACGTCGGCGCGCAGTGACTCCGGGCTGGGCAGTCGCGACACGGCGCGGATGAGGCGACTCACCGGACGGGCGCGGGATCGAGGGAGCCGCGGATGGGCCGGGCGGCTGGTGGCGGGAGGGCGGGACAAGCGGCGGGGAACGGGGGGATGAAGTCCTGCATCAGGGGGTCCTCCAGGGCGCCCCGCGCCGGGTGTGGCGCGGGACGTACGTGGTCGAGCAGTGTGGGGGTCGGTCTCCCGGACCGTGAACGCCGCGTACGGACGCGTGCGTGCGTGTACGGACGCGGCGTTCGCACCGACCCGGCGCGGGCGCGGACCGGGGCGGGGCCCGGGCCGAGGACGGCAGCCGCGGCCGGCGGGCCAGGGCAGCCGCCAGGCCGTGCGCCTCAGCAGCGGCACGGGCAGCGGACGGGCCATGGGATTCCGGAGGCGCTCCGGATCCTCAGACGGGTATCGCCTGCCGTGCGAACAGAGGCTCCGTGGTGGTGGCGGACGTCCGGCCGACCTCCACCGGACCCTTGCCGGCGGCGACGGCGACGGCGACGGCGACGGCGGCGACGGCGGTGGCGGCGGCGGTGGCGGCGCTGGAGCCCGTCCGGGTACACCTGCGCGTCGCGCCGTCCCGCGGCGCGGGTGCCGGAGCCGCGGCGCTCGCCGTCCCGGGCGGCGCCACGCGTATGCCGCTGCCTCCGCGCCCTCCTGCGAGGCGGCTTCCGGCCGGGGGCTCCGAGAGCGCCATCGTCGTGTCCGCTCCGCGACCGGAGGCGGTAAGGGGATCGGCGGCGCGGCCTATCGCCGCGAACGAGGAGGGCAGCAGTGCCGCCACGACGGCGACAGGACGCGCAACTCCCTTGGCCGATAGCACAAGTGCCCCCGTTCCGATGTGTAGCCGCCCTTCAATGTGCGCAGACAGCCACTCCATTTTGCAAGCTCTTTAGGTAAACGGAGCGTAAATGGTCCGTCACTCGGACGGAGGGATCCACCCCCTCTTGACGCCCCGACGCGCGCCGCAGCATTATTCATCGCATGATGAATAAACTCGAGGACGCCGTCGAACGGAACCGGGACCCAGGCCCCGGACCAGCAGTGCACGCCCGCGAGCTCACCGTCGTCCGCGGTGGCCGCACCGTCCTCGGCGCCCTGGAGTTCACCATCCCCCGAGGCCGGATCACCGGCCTGCTCGGACCGAGCGGCTGCGGGAAGTCCACTCTCATGCGCGCCGTCGTCGGCACCCAGGCGGCCGTCACCGGCACCCTCGACGTCCTCGGTCTGCCCGCCGGCCACCGAGAGCTGCGTCCCCGCGTCGGCTATGTGACCCAGGCCGCCTCTGTCTACCGGGACCTGACGGTCCGCCAGAACCTCGCCTACTTCGCCGCCGTCCTCGGCGGCGACGCGCCCGACCACGTCGAACGCGTCATCGCCGACGTCGGCCTGGCCTCCCACGCCACCGCCCTCGCGGGCAACCTCTCCGGAGGACAGCTGGGCCGCGTCTCCCTCGCCGTGGCCCTGCTCGGTACCCCGGAACTGCTCGTGCTCGACGAACCCACCGTCGGCCTCGACCCCGTCCTGCGGCGCGACCTGTGGGAGCTCTTCCGTCGCCTCGCCGCCGAACAGGGCGCCGCCCTCCTCGTCTCCAGCCACGTCATGGACGAGGCCGAACGGTGCGACGAGCTGCTCCTCATGCGCGACGGCCGCGTGCTCGCCCAGGGCGCCCCCGCGGAGCTGCGCGCCCGCACCGGCGCCTCCACCGTCGAGCAGGCCTTCCTCCGCCTCGTCGACGAGGCCGCCGGCACGCTGCCCCACCAGGCCGAGGAGGCAGTCCGATGAGCATCCGCCGCACCCTCGCCACCACCCGCCGGGTACTGCTGCAACTGCGCCACGACCCGCGCACCATCGCCTTGATGCTGGTCGTGCCCTGCGTCCTGCTGACCCTGTTGTCCTGGGTCTACGACAGCGCCCCCCGCACCTTCGACACCGTCGGCGCGTCGCTGCTGGGCATCTTCCCCCTCATCACGATGTTCCTGGTCACCTCGATCGCGACGCTGCGCGAACGCACCTCCGGCACGCTGGAGCGCCTGCTGTCCATGCCGCTGGGCAAGGGCGACCTGCTGGCCGGGTACGCCCTCGCCTTCGGCGCCGTCGCCGTCGTCCAGGCCGCCCTCGCCACCGGTCTCGCCGTCCTGGCGCTCGGACTCGACGTCGCCGGCTCCGCCTGGCTGCTGCTCCTGGTGGCCCTCGCCGACGCCTTCCTGGGCACCGCCCTCGGGTTGTTCGTCAGCGCCTTCGCGGCCGGCGAGTTCCAGGCCGTGCAGTTCATGCCCGCCGTGCTGCTGCCGCAGATCCTGCTCTGCGGACTGCTCATGCCGCGCGACCGGATGCAGCCGGTGCTGGAGGCCGTCTCCAATGTCCTGCCCATGTCGTACGCCGTCGACGGGATGCAGGAGGTGCTCACCCACACCGGCGTCACCGGCGACTTCGTCCGCGACATCGCCGTCGTCGCCGGCAGCGCCGCCCTCGCCCTCGCCCTCGGGGCGGCCACGCTCCGCCGCCGCACCGTCTGATCCCGCCCGGGTGACCGCACCGTGGACGGCACGGCCTCCGGGCCGCCACGGTGCGAGGATGGCCGCATGACGCAGAAAGTCGCTGTGCTCGGCACCGGCAAGATCGGTGAGGCCCTCCTGTCGGGCATGCTCCGTGCCGGCTGGAAACCGGAGAACCTGCTGGTCACCGCCCGCCGCCCGGCCCGCGCCGAGGAGCTGCGCGCCCGCTACGGCGTCGAACCGGTCTCCAACGAGGAGGCGGCCAAGGCCGCCGACACCCTCATCCTCGCCGTCAAGCCCCAGGACATGTCCGCCCTCCTGGAGGAGCTCGCCCCGCACGTCGCCGCCGACCGCCTGATCATCAGCGCCGCGGCCGGCGTCCCCACCTCCTTCTTCGAGGAGCGCCTCGCGGACGGCATCGCCGTCGTCCGCGTCATGCCCAACACCCCGGTGCTGGTCGACGAGGGCATGTCCGTCATCTCCGCCGGGAGCCACGCGGCGGAGGAGCACCTGCTGCGCACCGAGGAGATCTTTCAGCCGGTCGGCAAGACCCTGCGCATCCCCGAGTACCAGCAGGACGCCGCCACAGCCCTCTCCGGCTCCGGGCCCGCGTACTTCTACTACCTGGTCGAGGCCATGACCGACGCCGGCATCCTCCTCGGCCTGCCGCGCGCCCAGGCCCACGACCTCATCGTGCAGTCCGCGATCGGCGCCGCCGTGATGCTCCGCGACAGCGGCGAGCACCCCGTGAAACTCCGCGAGGCCGTCACATCCCCCGCGGGCACCACCATCAACGCCATCCGCGAGCTCGAGAAGCACGGCGTGCGCCACGCCCTGATCGCCGCCCTGGAAGCCGCCCGCGACCGCAGCCGCGAACTGGCCTCCGGCGACGGCTGACCCGCCCAAGGGAGCGGAGCCGGCGGGCCGCTGCCCGCCGGCAGGGGCCCGCCGCCCCCTCGCGGGGCCCGCGGGAGGTCAGCCCGCCGGCAGCAGCCCGATCGCCCGGTAGGCCGCGTCCACCGTCGGCCGGGCCAGCGCCCGCGCCCGTTCGGCGCCGTCCCTGAGCACCCCGTCCACGTACCCGGGGTCGGCCACCAGCTCCGCGTGCCGCTCCCGCAGCGGCCGCAGCTCCTCCACGACGGCCTCGGCCGTGTCCTTCTTCAGAGCGCCGTACGAGTCGTACCCGGCCGCGAGGTCCTGCGGCGGACGGCCGGTGCACGCCGAGAGGATCTCCAGCAGATTCGCCACCCCGGGCCGAGCCTGCGGCTCGTACGCCACGTCCCGCCCGCTGTCGGTCACCGCCCGCAGCACCTTCCTGCGGACGACCTCCGGCTCGTCGAGCAGATAGACGATCCCCGGACCGGTGTCCTCCGACTTCCCCATCTTCGACTCCGGCTCCTGCAGGTTCATCACCCGTGCCCCCACCGGCGGCAGCACCGCCCGGGGGACGGTGAACACACGCCCATAGCGGTGGTTGAACCGCACCGCCAGATCCCGCGTCAGCTCCACGTGCTGCGCCTGGTCGTCGCCGACCGGCACCTCGTCCGCCCCGTACGCCAGGATGTCCGCCGCCATGAGCACGGGATACGTCAGCAAGGACAGCCGCACACTCCCGCCCCGCCGCTGCTCCCTGGCCGCCTTCTCCTTGTACTGCACCATCCGCCGCATCTCGCCGTCGGTGGCGGTGCATTCGAGGAGGTACGCCAGCCGGGTGTGCTCGTCCACATGGCTCTGTACGAAGAGCGTGCACAGCCGGGGGTCGAGGCCGGCCGCCAGCAGCAGCGTCGCCGCCTGCCGGCTCAGCCGCCGTACGCGGGCCGGATCGTGCTCCACCGTGAGCGCGTGCAGGTCGACGACGCAGAACAGCGACTCGGCGCGGTGCTGGTCCACAGCCGCCCATTGCCGCACGGCGCCCAGGTAGTTGCCCAGGGTCAGGTGCCCCGTCGGCTTGATCCCGCTGAAGACCCTCGTCATCGGTGTTTCCTCCCGGCTGTGGGACCGCCGCGGTCGGCGAGCCGGAGCAGAAACACGTACGGCCGCCGAAGCGGCGGCCGTTGGATGCATGCGCTGCGCGTCGGCCGCCGTCAGGCGGCCCACCACAGGTACGAGTGCGCATGCTCGGTCATGCCTCGAAGGTAGCCCGCAAACCTGTTGACGGCCACAGGTTTGAAGCACCGTAGGGCGTGGTGTAGTGTTCCCTAGCTGCCTCGGACGGGTCACCCCTCCAGAGGCGGCCACTCACGCCACCTGGCGCACACCACTACTGCACGACATCCCTCCGGGGACGATTTCGGCGTGCCGAAATCCGAACCGAATGGCTCGATTATGAGCCGCCGAGGAAAGCCGCTAAAGTAGTGGACACGCCGGAAGGCGCGAAAGGAAAAACCCCGCTGACTGGGGATCAGGACGGAAACGGTCTGATAGAGTCGGAAAAGCCGGAAAGCGAAAGCCGGAAGGCGGAACCCCCTCCAGGGGGTGGCA